>JANXUJ010000120.1 GCA_025356295.1 Cyanobacteriota bacterium | reverse complement strand
AAGGGGGGCGCTTCGCGCCCCCCTTATCCTTATCATCCAAATCCATGTAGGACTACCAGAAATAAGATGAAAACAATTACATTTTTCAATAACAAAGGCGGAGTTGGTAAAACAACTACGGTCTATCATATTGCTTGGATGCTAAATGAACTTGGACATAAGGTTTTAGCTGTTGATCTAGACCCTCAATGTAATCTTTCTTCTATTTTTCTGTCAGATGAAAGAATGGAAGAGATAGTATTGGAAGAAAAAAAAATTACTATTCTTGATGCCATAGCACCAGTAAGTGAGGGAGAACCCTTTAGTCCTGTCCATATTGAAAAAATAACTTCAAACTTATCACTTTTAATTGGTAATTTATCGCTATCAGCATTTGAAGATAAATTAAGTGATGCTTGGACAAAGTGTCTTGGAGGAGATTTCTTTAGCTTTAAAGTTATTTCAGTATTTAAGACCCTAATTGCAGATGCAGCGAAAAGATGTAATGCCGATTATGTATTAATAGACGTTGGTCCGAATCTAGGTGCTATTAATCGTGCTGTCCTGATTTCTAGTGAGTTCTTTGTATTACCAGTTGCTTCTGATTTATTTTCGTTGCAGGGAATTAAAAATATCGGAAAAACATTTAATAACTGGAAAAGCCAATGGAATAAACGCTTATCGGAATATCCACCAGAGAAGGATAAGAACCTTATCCCAGAGGGAACCATGACTCCGATTGGTTATTTACTGATGCAGTACTCTGCTCGCGAAAGTAGACCAGTAAAGTCATATATTAAGTGGGCAGATAGAATCCCTCAAGTCTATTGCCAAAATGTATTAAAAGAAGATCATGAAAACGTTTCTACTTCTGTAGATGCAGATATCAACTGCTTGGCAATGCTAAAGCACTATCATAGTCTCGCTCCGATGTCTATGGAGGCTAAGAAGCCAATTTTTTTATTAAAACCCGCCGATGGAGCTATAGGAAATCATCAACAAGCTGTCAAGAGATGTTATCAAGATTTTGAGGCATTAACAAAAAAAATAATAGATAAAGTTAAATAGGTTTATTGAATTCTAAGAATTAACAATTCTTATCACGCCAAACATCCCAAATTCGGCTTTGTTGGGTTCGCGATTTAGGCGATCGCAAATCATTTGATATTCGTCAAGGGTCAAACCCTCAGACTTAATTTCGGCTGGAGAAAATTTGGATGTGTTACTGGCGGTCATGGTTAATGTGCGAAAAATCTTTGGCTGGCAATATCGATCTTACAAGCCAATCTTGATTTTTGGCATAAAATATAGAGGGAGTGCTTTGCATTCTCGTATTTTTATAGATCATGTGGTGATCGCACTAGGAATCAATCTAAGTTAAAGCGTCAGGATCAATACCAAGTTCACGTAACTTAGCGGCTAACTTCTCAGCGTGAAGACGTTCTTGTTCTGCCTGTTCAGCGCTCCATAGCAGTAAGTTACCTGAGCGATCCCACCAACGCAACCAATTCATAGACTGTCCTAGCCGTTCCCCTGACCAAATCCCTAAAAATAGTTGTAGCTCTGGAATCCATACTTGTCTTTGGTCATTTGCTTCCTGTATTACATACCGTTCATTTTGTAAGCAGCGTACTTCTAGACTAGGGGCGTAGGGATCGTAAGTCGGTACTTGGAGAATTTGTTGATAGAAATAAAGCTTGCCATAGGGAGGAGTTGCTCTAACTGAGAGTTCACCATTTTCTGTTTCAGATAGAAACTCCATGATAATGCTAACAGGCTCACCTTCTAGATTTTGAGTATAACTGCGACGGACAGTTCCCTTAGTAACAGGATAAATTTTAGGCACATAAAACCAATCAGGAGCTTTAATAATAGTTTTGTTATTTACAGTAGCGACTAGTCCAAAGTTAGAGCCGATTAACATCTCTGGTTGAATTAATCTTGCGGCTCCTAATGCATCAGTAAGCGCCGCTGCAAGAGTTGGTTATTGAATATTTTCCACAGGATCGTCAAGCAAAATAAAATCAGCTGGCAAAGACTCCCAAGTAATAGTCGGTTCGATTTTGATGGGGAGTATTTGGAGAATCATAAAATTGATCTCAACAGAAAAGTTTGAGGATTCGCTTTGATTGGCTCAAGTATATCAAGTTTATATAATTTATATAATTGATGTTATGTTGATCATCTAATTGTTTACTATTACTTATTCTTTTTTAAGATGTGCGCCACAAGGCGATCGCTGTCGATAAAAAATAGAGAAGGACGCTCTTTAGAAGGGAGGGTCATGGAATTGATAAAGTCAACTTTCCAGCGTTGGCTATAGATTTGTGGCAAAGCTACGATCTCATCTGGTGAGACTCTTTGCAGCGCTGGTTGAGAGTTGCTAAGCAGACCGATTAAATCTTCTGTTTGGCTACGGACAATGATTAAAGATGGTTTAGAAACGACAACTGCACCACTGACAATTAACTGCGGAATGCTATTGATGGGAACTTTAGTTTGACCAAATAATAATTTGCCAAGATCGATCGCAGGAACACTTTGACCTGAAAAAGTAAGCTTGGGAATATGTTTCTCAAGTGAAATTACGCGATAAATGGAATCAATTGGGAGAATGAACCACGCCAGACGTAATCGAAAAGCGACATATTGCTGTCCAATATCAGGACGAAGCTCAGAAAGTCGTTGCGATCGCAGAGAAGAGATGACTGGCATAATCTTAATTTATACTTGGTTATAATAATCAGCAAAAGAGTTAGCAAAAGTAGCGCGGAGCGCTACTTTTGCTAACAGACAAGTTGAGAAAGAGTTTGCAGAAGTTCATTGTCTTTAAAAGGCTTTGCGAAATATGCCGAGGCTCCCAGACGCATCGCTAAATCTCGATGTTTTGTACCGCTACGAGAAGTGAGCATCACCACAGGAATATCTTTGCACTTGTCATCACCGCGAGACTGGACTAAGAAGCCAAATCCGTCTAATCTGGGCATTTCGATATCACAGATCACCGCACTAACTCTGGAAGTTTTGGGCAATGTCTGTAAATTTCGCAGTTTTTCCATGGCTTCATGACCATCTTTGGCTTGTTCAACTCGATAGCCTGCTTTTTCTAGGGTCATCGATAAGAATCTTCGGACATTAATCGAATCATCAACGACTAGAACTGTAACTTTGCGATCGCTTTGCCCCGAGGGAAAGGTGATATTTTTGTTAGGTGGTGAATTAACATCAGTGATCGCCCAGTCAAGCAAATTATCAATATCAACAAGTGGCACGAGCTTACCGCCACCCAAAATCGCGCAGCCCATAAAGCCAGTTGGCATCGGAATTAGGCTTTGGACACCGCGAATTGTAACTTCCTGCTCACCCCAGTAGCGATCAACTTGCAGTCCAAATGGAACATTGTCACGCGCCACAATCAATATCAATGGTTCATCCACAATGGGGCGATTTTCAGTCTCGATTTGGTTTTGTGGACGCGAGAAATGTAAGCGATCGCCTAACTTTAATAGAGGCACAGAGTAGCCTTGCCAATCTAATACTTCTTGGTCAGCAACTGTATAAATAGAAGTATCTTTGATTAGGAGGATTTCTTCGACTGCGCTAGTGAGAATTGCCATTTGTAAGCCATTGCTCTCAAATAGAAGTACCCGCGCAATCGACAGAGAGACAGGAACAGTTAATATAAAAGTTGTCCCTTTACCCGCTTCCGTTTCGACACGAATGCTGCCACCAATAATATTTAGATTTGACCGCACTACATCCATTCCCACACCGCGCCCTGAAAGCTCAGTTACGCGATCGGCGGTACTAAATCCTGCTTCAAAAATCAAATCCAATAGCTCAGTTTCACTAGAACCTTCTAGATCGCTCTCACTTAATCCCATTTGTAAAGCGCGATCGCGTAATTTCGCAAAATTTATGCCACTACCATCATCGCTGACCGTAATTACGGTTTGATTACCACGATAACCTGCGGCAATTTCGATCTTGCCCTTCGATAGTTTACCCGACGCAGTCCGAGCTTCAGGAGTCTCTATGCCATGATCGAAAGCATTCCGAATTAAATGTAGAAGTGGGTCTTCTAAAATCTCTAAAACCGAGCGCTCAACTAGAGTCGAGCTACCGCGCACTACTAGCTCAACTTGCTTACCATGAGTCATTGACAAGTCGCGCAATAAGCGCGGAAATCTGCCTAAAACTTCACTGAGCATTCGCATTCTGGCTTGCTCGATCGCTGTTTGCATTTGCCGCGATGCACGTCCGAGTTCGCGTTCAGTTGCCTCTGTGTCAGCTAAAGCTGTTTCTAGATCGCTGGAAACTTCTTGCAACTGCACCACACTATCCATAATTTCGCGCGATAGAATATGTAACTCACTATAGCGATCCATTTCTAGAAGATCAAATCGACTCGTATAGGGTAAAAACTTGTCATTAGTTAAAGATAGATTTGAAGGTTGATTGATGTAAGGCTCAGACGCAATTACTGTATTTAAGGGAATAAATGGCTCAGAGGTCGTAACTACGCGATCGTAGGTATCGCGTAGCTGAGCATTAGACTTCTCTAATCCATGCATTCGTGTACTTAAAAGCTGAACTAGATCGCGCATTCTTTTTAATTGCAAACGCAATCCACTTCGCTCAGCATTCAACTCACCAAAGCGATCGCTAAGTGACTCGAGATGACGGAGCGGAATCCGAATCGTTGCATCAGGGTTTTTAGTAGGGTTGAGGGGTGGCTCTGGGGCAATGAAGACTTCTATCTCCTCACTTGGTAATATCTCAGATATGTCGTGGTTAGGCAGTAGGCTCTCAAATATATCGTGAGGCAATATCTCAAAATGGTTGGGTAGCGCTTGAAACTGACCCACCAAAACAAGGGCTTGCGATCGCCGCCAAACATCTAAAGCGGCAGCCGTCACCTCTCGCAGATCAATATCTTCAGCAGCTAAAGTTTGGCTAATCTCTTCACAAAGACGACTAAATGCGGGTAGTTCCAACATTTCACCGAGACAAGCAAATTCTTGACTGGTGAGTTTAAACTCTTCTCGCAACACTTGCGAGCTTTGATCAGCAAGCACATTAGTGAGCCTTGCCAGACAAGCATCCACTTCAGTCGCAAACATGATGACGCGCATATCCTCACCTGCTTCTTCAGACAGTAGGCTGGCTTCGTCTTGGGCTGACAGGTCTCCTAATAGTTCATGTAGATGATTAAAAGGAGGGTTGATATATAACTGTAACCAGTCATCATTAGGAGTTTTACGCTGCTTATAGATATTTGCAGTTTTTGCCATACTATCGATCGCGTTTAGAAATAAGCTTTCGAGATCAGGGGCGATCGCAGTTTGCTTATTTGCTTGCAAGATTTTCACAAAATCTTCTAAACGATGCGCGAGTTCGCTCAGAGCCATAAAGCCCATCATCGCCGCGCCGCCTTTCATCGAGTGGGCTGCTCGCAAAATCTTATCGATCGCCGTTTTTTGTAATCCGCGATCGCTTAAGCCAATAATTTCTGCTTCAATATCAGCCAGAAAATCTTTAACTTCATCGAGAAATAGTAGGCGCACTTCCCATTCGCGATCGCTTAGCTTATTAATTGATGTATTAGTTGGTGTATTAATTGACATATCGACCTCTACTAATTCTTGTATTCATTTGAGGACTTGCGCTTCGCGCAAGTCCTCAAGAAGCTATGCTGCATCAACCTTAAAGGTTTCCACTGAAGCTTGCAACTTACTTGCCACATTAGCAGTCTCTTGGAGTGCGATCGCGACTTCACGCGAAGTCTCTGACGACTTCTGAGACTGAATAGAGAGATTTTCCATAACCAACTTCACCGATTGCGAAGTCTGCACCTGCGAAGTTGTGGCAATCGAAATACCTTGAAAGAGTTCGTTTACCTGACGCGCTACTTCTACAATCTGGACTAGACTCTTGCGCGCATCTTCAACTTTGTTAGTACCTTCGACTACCTGTAAAGTGCTGGCTTCCATTGATTCCACAACTTCTGTAGTTTCTTGCTGAATGCTTTCCACAATTCGAGCGATCTCTTTGGTTGCTGTCGCTGACTGAGCTGCGAGTGCGCCGACTTCTTCCGCAACTACCGCAAAGCCACGTCCTTCTTCACCCGCACGCGCCGCCTCGATACTGGCGTTTACCGCCAACATATTTGTTTTTAGCGCAATCTGATCGATGAGAACAACAACTTTAGAAATCTGTTGTGAAGCTTCGCCGAGTCGTTTTACCTTTTTGGTAGTTTCAGCAACGGTTTGCCGCAGTTGCAAAATACTTGTCGCTGATTGCGCGATCGCTAAACTACCTGTTTCCGCCGTGGTAGCAGCTTTGTTTGATGCATCAGCAGCTTGTCTCGCGTTACTTGCCACTTCTTGAATCGAGTCGGTCATCTGCTCGACCGATTGCAACACTCCATCAAGTTGTTCTGATTGCAAGGTCGCATCGCTCGCTAAGGTGCGAATCGATTCATTGTTAGTATTTACCGATGTATTTACCTCCACAGTCGCCAGTTTTACCTGCGTTACTACCTCTCGCAAACTTTCCACGATCGCATTAAAAAAGTCGGCAACGATGCCAATTTCACCCGCCGAGATTTGGGCGCGAACTGTTAAATCACCACTTACCGCGCCTTCAACATCAGATAGTAATGTAATTAACTCGCGCTGAATCGATTCACTACGTTGACGCTCTTGTTCAGCAGCATTTTGCTTTTCGATAGCCAATTGAACCCCATTAAAAGCAGTCCCCAATTGTTCTCCAGCCTGTCTCAGATACGTAATCTCTTCTTCTTGCCAAGCATGTTGTGCTTGGCATTTGTGAACGATGAGTAGCCCATAGAGGACATTGGATTGACGAATTGGCACAACTAAGTTCGATTTGATCTGCAATTTATGCATTAGATCAAGATGTTTGGGTGCAAATCCCGAATTAAACACATCGGTTATAGCTACAGTTCTACCTTGTTTATAACTTTCAATGATCATATTAGGGATGCAGGGATCACTCAATTGAGCGTCAAAAGCACTTGTCCAACCACGATCCATAGATTCTCTAGTGATCTGTCCTGCAAATTCCTCATCAAATTCATAGATTACAGCGCGATCGCATTTCATTTCCGAACGAATCGTATCTAAATAACCAATCAACAGTTTATCTAAACCTTCATTGCCCTGTAAACGGGAAATGTCACCGCGTATTTCTGCGAGTTGTACTTCAGAGGCGCGTAATTTCAAGGAGAGTTGCAATTGCTCAGCCATCAAGTTGATGTTGCCGCCCAATTGCGCCATCTCATCTTGACCTTGTACCACGAGGCGCGTATCGAGATTACCTTTACCTAACTCGACCACCGCTTCAGTTGCTTCCAGCAATGGGCGAGTCGCGCGGCGGGCGATCACGACCGCCAATACTGCCGCTAATATACCTACTGCACTTGTTGCACCTACTAAGATCAGTAACAATTGCTGTAGAGGTTTCAATTCTTGCTCGGCACTAACAGAAATTACTGCTTCCCATTTTAAATCTGGCAGTCCTTCTAGCTTGGAGAATGGGGCATATCCCACAAACTTATCGGTTTTTGAGAGCTTTTCAATTGATATTACTGCCCCAGCTCCACGTTTTTCAATCAAAGAAATGAGATTTGGAAAGTCATCTTTGATATCTAGCCCAATTTTCTCCTTTTCAAGAGCAATAAAAATTTTGCCATCGGATTCGATCAGGTGATACTCCTCTCCAACAGGAATGTAGTCTTTATAGATTTCCTCTAAAGAGGATTGGGGCATCCTGCTACGAACAATGGCAATAGTTTTACCAGTAGTAATATCTTTTACAGGAGCAGCCACAAAAATACTAACTTTTTTGGTCACAATGGATGGTTCGGGCTGACTAATCGTGGGTTTATCAGTCGTCAGAACGTCTTGAAAATAGTCGCGTTTGAAGGCACTAGCTGGGGCTGGGTCGGTTCCTGCATCAACGATCAACTTCCCATCTAAAGCATACACAGCAATACTGTCATAAATGCCAGAAACCTTGAGGTAATTGTCCAAAATCACCTTTTGTTCGGCGATAGAAATAGATGCTTGCACCTTAGGATTATTGAGAGATGGTAAATTAGCCAATGTTTGAATATCGCCATAGCGCTCTCGCATAAATAGAGCAGTTCGGTTAGCCATCCCTTGCGCTCGGATAGATTTTGCTTGCCGCGTAGTGTTGATGATGTTTTGTCCAACATAGTAGTAAGTAAATCCTCCGATCGCGAGCAATGGAATGGTAATCGCGGCAACAGATACGATCGCCGTCTTTGTCCGCAGCCCCAGAGATTGCCACCATCCCCCGATGGATGTTTTCTTGATTTTAGAATTCGTAGATGTGGGCGGACTGATCACATCCACTGTGGTATAGATTCCATTAGTGGAGCTATTAGTAGAAGAAGAGTTAACATCATTATCATCAATTGTTGCAGTGGAGTCAACGCGAGAACGTGAATCAAGAACCA
Organism: Cyanobacteriota bacterium; assembly: GCA_025356295.1. Lineage (GTDB taxonomy): Bacteria > Cyanobacteriota > Cyanobacteriia > Pseudanabaenales > Pseudanabaenaceae > Pseudanabaena. Next base: position 37,944 of record JANXUJ010000120.1, on the reverse strand, counting down.
TGGTTTAAAGCTCCGTTTTTTAAGGAAAAAGTTAAAACTAAACGCTGAAATTGTGGCTAGCGATCGCTTCAGCATCTAATACATACAAATAATCACCGATCGCTTTAGACTGAGAAACCCCACCGCACAAAAACGGCGCAATTTCTGAGGGAGTCGTTATTGATGAGTCTGATGAAACAATCTCAGACTCAGTAAAGCGCAACACTCGTCCAATCCGATCTAGCCCCAAACCCAGAAACGATCCCCCAATTTGTAAGATCGCAATATGCGTCTCGATCGCTGTCGAATCAAGCGGTGCAAATCCTAATAGTTGCGGTAAGTCCAGTACCCAAAAAACGTTACTGCGATGCTCAACTAAACCGAGCAAACAAGGATGCACATTAGGCATTTGGGTAAAGCGATCGCTATCAAGCACCAATGTTTCACGCACAAATTTTAACTGCACTGCGGCAGTTACATCACGACCTAGCTTTAAGCTAAGATATGGCAACCCTGCGATCGCCTGTGCTTTTTCTTCGCGTAGTTCGATCGTAAAGCCTTCCATTTTATCCGCCCAAGATTAGCGATCGCACTGCTTGCACAATCTCTTCTTTAGTAAATGGCTTAGTGAGATAGATATCCACACCTTGCTTCATTCCCCACAAGCGATCAAGTTCTTGATTTTTAGAAGTACAGGCAATTACAGGTATTTTTGTGGTTGACACCTTTTTAATCGCCCGACATAGTTCTAGTCCACTCATTCCTGGCATCACTAAATCTGTAATCACAAGGTTTGGATGAACTTTCTCAAACTTTTCTAATCCTTCCTTCCCATCACAAGCACTAACTACGTTATACCCCCCCTGTCGCAGGTACTCGCAGATCAACTCACGCTCAGAAGCAGTATCTTCAACTACCAGAACTGTCGTCATAAACCCTCTAATTAACTTTGTTATTGTATTATCTAAAAATTTTGTGATCTAAAAATTTTCAAGACGTTGATTCTGCCCAATGCATGAATCTTAATTTTTTGATTTTTATAACTTTGGCAATTATTAATTAATTCTAAAGATACTATACAACAGATTATATATCTTGAGCAATCTAGTTAACCAAGATTAAGGTCAGGTTAACTAACAAATAACAAAAAAGCAAATGCTTTCACAGATTAATTTCACATCAGGTGACGCATAATCATTTTGAGTAAGTCGGTTTGGACAAATGGCTTAGTCAGATAATCTGAGGCTCCCACTAAACGCGCTCTAGCGCGATCAATTATTCCTTTGTTACCTGTCACCATTACAATTGGGATACCTTTTAAAACCGAAGACTTACGAATTAAAGAACAAAGTTGATAACCATCAACATTTGGCATTCCAATATCTAAAATAATTAAATCAGGTTGAATAGAAGTAATTTTCATTAAAGCTCTCATCGAGTCTTGGATGAGCGTAACTTGAAAGTCTTCACTCCCCAAATAACTATTAATTATGCTTAGCATTGACTCGCTATCGTCAATACAAACAATCTTCCATGTTTGAGCTGATTTTCGGGCAAAAATTTGCGAGATACTGGAAATATCATCATCATTTTCGTACTTTTCTCGGTCAAAAGTTTCGGCTAGCTTTTCAATATTTTCGCGTTCTTCTTCTGGGGCGAGATAATAAGTGCGCGGCAACATGTCAAATGGTGCTAAAGGCTCTCTCAATAAGATCGAACCATCAAGCACCAATGGGCTAAGTTGTTTGGCGATCGCTAGTGAGTCTCGACCTAATAATGCACCTAACTGACAAAAGTTAAAACCGCGCAAGAGTCGCCCCAACCTCTGGACAGTTTCCATCGACATCCGTTTTGCCGCAGTAGTTTGACTGACTAAATATGGACATTGATAAGGAGATGAAATTGTGGGGCCAAGTTTGTACCATACGAGTAAGCGTTGTTCAACAACTTCTAAAATGCGATCAACTGACAAACTGCAATAAGTTTCTTGCAATAAATGCCCATAGTGAATGCGGCTGAATACACCGTTTGGCAAGCATAAAAAAGCCTCGACTATTTCTTGGATAATCCGTGCTACTAACTTGCCAGCCATTGGCTTAGGCAAATAATTTTCGTTAACTAGCCAAAGGATCGCTAAGTATTCGATACAGAGTATCTCACTGGTAACCTTATACTTGGCATTGTCTGGAGACGGCTCATCAAACATTAGCCGAAGTTGTGATCGCACTTTGTCATCTAGAGTTAACACTTCTCGGCTGAGTCCCCGCAAGTGCCTTTCTAATCTTTCAAAACCTTCCAATGAGTGAGAAGCATATACCAACTTGCCCCGCTGAACATAAAACGACCAACGAATGCGATCGCGAACAATGTAAATACATCCATCTTTGCTTGATTCGAGACTTTTTAATAGGTCTCTAGGAGACTGTGTTTGATCTTTAGCCATATCAGCACATATCATAATTATCGCCAGTGGCTAAACTAATCAGCTTTAAAGTTTATTTTGGATATTACTTTCAAGAATGTTAAGACCCGCCACTCTAAAATATAGCTCAAAAATTAAGAATATTCTAATAAATCTAATTCTTTGACTTTACATAACTTCAGGTCGTTAAAAACCAAATACAGATCGTGGATCGCCCGCAAAACAGGCGATCCACGATCTGGGCTTTAAGGTTACTGAGTGGGCATGAACTGTTTCTACGCTGCGCAACACTTGTCTAGATCAATTCTGTCTGCTTAAATTAGCCTTAGTAGTATCAAAAATTTGTAAATCTTTTATGAGCAGGGGAAACGGAAACAAGAACAGTAACATGAGTACGATTTGGATCGTGATTGGGTTAGCTGCTCTCGGTACGGGCATGGGTGCAGCGATCGCCTCGCGATTAGTAACCTATCGTCCATCCTCTGCGGACATAACTACTAACGAATCCCTTTTAGGTTCTACAAATGTTTCTACGAATAATCTGGCAACTATTGGTTCCCAGTCTTTTTGTCAATACAACGCACTTGACTCGGTAACAGCCTCGCTCTATCAGATTAGAGCCATCAATGCGATCGCCAATGATCCATTACCCGCCTTATCAACTTTGAGCAGCGCTATTAATGCTGATCTGATTGCTAGTTTTACGCCAGCGACATTTCCCCAAATCAGCGATCGCGCCCGCGCCAGCAAAATCCCGATCATCATGTATCACGACATCACCGCCACCAAAGATGTTGATTGGGATGTCACTCCAGATGAACTAGAAAAACATTTTCAAACTCTCCAAGAAGGAGGCTACACTCCAATCACCATGGATCGGATGGTCAACCATTTACGAACAGGTTCGCCACTGCCTGAAAAGCCTGTATTACTGACCTTTGATGACAACTATGTCGGTCAGTATAAATATGCATTTCCACTGCTCAAAAAATACAACTATCCTGCGGTCTGGTCAGTACATACGCGCTTTGTCGGCACAGCAGGACAGAAGCCCAAAGCGACATGGGATCAACTGCGCGAAATGCAAAAAAGTGGATTAATCACAGTTGCCTCGCATACTGTTAATCACTTAAACATGAAAAATCTCAGCAATGCGGAAATCGAGCGTGAAGTATTGGAATCAAAAAAAGTTCTCGAAAAAGAATTGGGAATTCCCATTGATTACTTTACCTATCCTGAAGGTGATTTTACAGAACGGGCCAAAGACAAAGTAAAAGATGTCGGCTATAAGGCTGCGCTTTCGATGAGTCTCGATCCACGTCAAGAGCGTTCTGCTAACGAGTCAGAAGACTTGCTAGCGATCATGCGCTTTGGACAATCCCGCTTTAACGAAGCAATTGAACAGTCATCAAGTGGAGCTTCTGGAAATCAATTTTCACTATTACCAACCGTTAGCAATGGAGCGATCAATTTCACCACGCCTGTCGAGAAGCGGAAAGTCACCATTGACGGTCTATCAATTACGCTGGTGCAGGGTGGTCGTGCGGTAACGGCTCATGCGGATAAACGCGCTCAGGTTGCCGAGATTCTGACGATGGTGCCGAATGCGATCGCGGCGGTTGATGGTGGCTTTTTCTCGCTAGAGCGCATTGATGGCAATACGATGATTGGTCCTGTGATGAGCCAGTTTTCGAGCAGTGCTGGGATTTTTAATACTGGCAACAAAGGCGAAAATCCACTTCTCAATAACCGTCCTCTCGTACTGATTAGCCCTTCATCTATTAAATTTGTTCCCTTCAATGCAGCGAAACATATATCGATAGAAAGCGTGCGCTCTGAGTTAACCGATACAACTGATGCATTTGTGGCGGCTGGTTGGCTAGTGCGTGATGGCAAACCCCAATCTGCTGAGTCCTTTGGTAAGCTCTACGGCTTTGATGCTAGTCGCGATCGCGCCTTCTGGGGGATTGATCGTTCTGGTCGACCTGTGATCGGCGTGACGATGGAGATGATCGATTCTGTCAGCTTGGGCAAAATCTTAGCAAAAGCTGGACTGCAAGATGCAGTGATGCTCGACTCTGGCGCAAGTGCATCACTCGCCTATCGGAATAAGTCAGTCATGGCTTATGAGCCACGCCCCGTCCCCCATGTGGTGGCACTTCTACCTCCCGATCCCGCTCCTATAGAGTCAGCCGACAAGCCCAATTGTCCTGTTAGCTCAAATCGTTTTTAAAATTGCTTTGCGACTTTTTTTATGAACTTATAGCGGCGATCGCCGATTGCCAAGAGGTAATCACTTGTTGGCTAGAAATATGGGCGATCGGTAAGCTATCAACCCCCATTGCCACACATAGCAATCCTAAATAGAGAATCGAATATTTAAAAACAGAGCGAGCAACTAGGCGATCGTTTGGTTGATCCAATAACTGCATCGCTTTGTAAATGAATAAGCAACCTAATGCGATCGCCGACACTGCATAGACCAAGCCCATGACATTGCAAGGATAAACCAGTAATAGGGACACAGGAATCAGCAACAACGTGTATAGCAAAATCTGATTAGCCGTTACCTCAGCGCCCTTGACCACAGGCAACATTGGTATGCCCACTTTGGCGTATTCATCACGAATCATGAGCGCTAAAGCCCAGAAATGCGGTGGAGTCCACACAAAAATGATCGCAAACAAAACCCAAGCCGCCCAACTCAGATCACCCGTCACCGCCGCCCAACCGACTAAAGGTGGAATTGCCCCTGCGGCTCCGCCGATTACGATATTTTGAGTGCTAGTCCGCTTTAGCCAAATTGTGTAAACACCGACATAGGTGGCAATCCCTGACATTGCCAAGCAAGCGGCTAGGAGATTTGCATATGCAGTGAGCATCGTAAATGAAATGATCGCGAGGGCGATCGCAAAGATTAGGGCATCACGCGGTGCGATTCTGCCTGACGGAAGTGGTCGCCAGCTAGTGCGTTCCATTTTGGCATCAATATCGCGATCGTATAAGCAGTTAATCGCATTTGCTGAAGCCGCTGCGATCGCCCCACCCAAAACCGTTACAAACATCAGAAATAAATCAACTTTTCCTTCTGAAGCAATCCACATTGCACCTGCGGTGGTGATTAGCAATAAAACGATAATGCGAGGCTTTGTTAGAGCGGTGTAATCTTGAATGCGATCGCGCCAATTGCGACTTAATTGATTGGTTGGATTAGTCAATTGATTAGCTTCAGCCAAAATGTTTTTTGCGATTACTTTTTCTTGGACGGCTATTTCTTGCATTTGCGCTTAATTCCTAAAATATTTCGCGGTTCTTTTCGCAGTTATTTCGCAGTTGTTAGGGTTAGCGAATCGCAGGTTGCGCTTGGTTCTGTTCTAGTGTTGAGTTTTGATTAATGGCTCTAAATGCTAATACAGTAAAGCAAATCAGAGTTCCGAGTAATGCTGAGCCGATCGCTTGGTGAGCAACGGTAAGCGGTTCGACTTGTAAATGCAGCTTGTATGTAGCATAGCCGATCGCTACTTGAGCAATCACTAACAAACCTGCGATCACTGACACGCGGCGTAGCAGCGGCGAAGTCAGTTTAGTTAGCCATGATGTTATGACAACAGCGATACTGGCAAAAGTAGCGGGAATTACACCGAGCAAGTGAGCATTTAAAACGATGCACATATCTTGGGTGGCAAAACATTGATGTAAAGCCCATTGCGATGCGACCAATGCCCCGAGAATACTTTGTAAATAAACGCAGATTGCGGCTGTCAGTCCTAACCAAGCAAGTTTGGGCGGAGAAGTTTGCACTTCACCCACTGAGATGCTTAGCGCTGTGGCGATCGCTAACAAACTTGAAAAAAATAATAATCCTGTTCCTAAATGCGCGGTGACAATATCAAATCGCAATAGTTGCGTCACCGTCAATCCGCCTAAAATCCCCTGAACAATAACTAGAGATAACGATCCCGAAGTTGCCCAGGGCAACCATTTTGGTAAAGATTTCCGAAAATACCAACTTGCACTACACAATGCGATCGTGGCAAAACCAACGCTAGAAGCAACTAAGCGATGGAACCATTCTAAAAATACTTGCAGGTTCATCTGCTCGGCAGGCAAAATCGTCCCATAGCATAGAGGCCAATCTGGACAAGCTAAACCTGCATTCATGATCCGCGTGGCGCTGCCGATCGCCATCACCATCCAAGTAACGATCGCGATTCCCAGCGCCATACGGCGGATTAAAACAATTGAGTTCGCCTGTGCCGAATTAGTTGATTTAGAAGATACAAAGTTAGTCATGCAGATTTAATAAATTCAGATTTTCTTCGTTAGTCTTTATAAAACTCAATATAAGTATATATAGTATTTATGCTTAATGGTAAAAGTAATACTAAGCGCAGCTTCCAGACTGATCGGAAGATTTAACAATTTTTTCGCGTTAGGCGTTAAGTATTTACACTTATTTTACTTGTTTTTAAGAAAAAAAAGCACCGCTTTGCAGTGCTTTTTTTGTAATTGGGCTTGCGGGCTAGAGCATTGTCCGATCGCTAAAATTTTCTCGCTTATTCATCCGATTTTGGAGACGCGCTCTCATGCGATCTGGGCGATTTTTTTGCATGATTTCATTTAACTGCGATCGCTGTTGTGGAGTTAAAATCTCGCGCATTGATAACATTCTTTCAAAATGTTGTTTTTGTAATTCTTGTTGCAAAGTTTGCACTTGAGTATATTTAGCCCGAATCACATCACCGCTTTCACTACCCGCTAGCAAATCTCGTAATTCTTTACTAGCAATTCGCGATCGCTGAGCAACCTCACCGATGCGATCATGATCGCGATCGCGAATTGCTTTGAGTTTTTGTAATTGCTCAGTTGATAAATTTAATTGCTTAAGCACCCTTCCTGAAGGCATATCCGCAGTTTCTGGGAGCACTGAGAGCTTATCTTGATCGGCTAGTGGCGATCGCATTTCCGCTTGCGATGGCATCTTAGAGGGCGACTGAGTTGATTCTTGAGCCGTGGATTTGGCTTGAGATTGAGATTGTAAGCTAGCACTACTAGACAAAATAGCGCTACTGGTCACTGCGATCGCCGCCGTGATGAGGACATAGCGAAATATTTTTGATGGGAACATATATTTATTACTCGTATTCAAGAGGAGACAACTCGATCAAAAGCTGAGTATCCGTTGAGGCTGTGGCATTGCTGGCTGAGTCAGCAGTTGCACTCCAACTGCTGACCAATGACTGCTCGATCGCCGATTTATCGACTTCACTGATTTGATTGAGAGTGGAATTATTTGCCATTTGATATTGCGATCGATTAGTTGCCCAGTTAAAAGCGATCCCTGTAGCGATCGCTGTAGGAATCAGCAAAGCCCAGAGCCGCCAACGTTGAGGAAATAATTTTGGCGATCGCAGCGGATATTTGCTAATTTCGGCAAAAAGCTGCTGTTCAAAATCTGGCGCAGGAGGAGGAGCAATCGGCATATTTCGCTTAAGAAAGGCAACCAGAGACTCATCAGAGTTTTCGTTATCTTCGTTAAAGCCTTCTTGAAAATTTTGAGACCCTTGAGAGTATTTATTGTTCATAGCTCGACTCCTTGCGCTTCTAAAAACTTTTTGATGGCACTGCGGGCATGGAATAACCGCGATTTCACCGTGCCGACAGGAATAGACAAAATTGCGGCGATATCCTTTTGTGGTAACTCTTCAAGATCGTGCAGAACTAATACAGTGCGATGATCTTCACTCAGCTTAGCTAAACCACGCTGCATGATGTCTTGGTAATGCATTTGGGTTAGCCCTGCTTGCCAATCATCCTCACGGATGATCGCGTTGTCCGCGAAGTTTTCGAGTTGCTCAGCTTCGACGGTGATCTGGCGTGATCGCATCTTGGCTAGAGCTTTACGGCGATCACTAGCGACATTAAAGGCAATGCGATAGAGCCATGTCGAGAATTGGGAAGTTTGCCGAAATTTAGCTAAACCTTTCCATGCTCGCAAAAACACATCTTGCACCAAATCATCTAAACCATCCGCACCACATAACTGATACAGCGTTGAGCGCACTTTATGATGGTGACGCTGATATAACTGCTTAAAGCTATGCGGATTATTTTGCAAGCAAGCTTGGACAAGGTTGAGATCAGGATCAATCAAGCTAGGTTCTTCGATATCTGTAGTTACCGTATTGAGCATCTATACTTGTTAGGGAAATATCGCTGGTAATCAACTTATTCAACATTATAAGTTTTGACTGCGATCGCCCCAAAAAGGTTTACCAAAAAAGGTAAAAGGTTCAACTCATGTCCGTTGTCAGTTCTGTATTAATTCCTATCATTAAACTATGGTTGCGATCGCAGGTCGAACATATTGAAACTCTAGAAATCGAGATCGCGGGAAAAAGTCGTCAGATACTAAGCGGCGATATCCCTAAAGCGAGAGTGATCGGCGCAAAGGCAAAATATCAAGGCTTATCAGTCACTCATATCGACTGCTGCGCCGAAGCGATTCATCTAAATATTGGTCAGATACTTAGGGGCGATACATTACGATTGCTCAATTCGATTCGGGTGACGATGGATGTGAAACTCTCGCCTGAGGATTTGCAAAGCTGCCTCAAGTCACCAATCTTTCTTGAAGCGATCGCGTCTGACATCCCCGAAGTCCAAACCGATCAAGAGATTCACGATTTATTGCAAACGCTTGTGCAGAAACTAGGTGATCAATTTACACTACATGAGCTAGCGATCGCTGATGGCGGTGCAAAATGTCGCGGTGAGTTTGCGATCGCCGCCACTTAAAAAACACTTGAAAACCGAAAAATAAAAGCGGCGCATCGCGCCGCTTTTATTTTTCGGTTTTAAGCTATAAAATCAATTTCATATAATCTTGTCTAGCCTACTAAATGTCTTCTGCTCGCTTTTTTACTAATAAACTTCAGCACTTATTCTTAGTCTTGATGATTAATATTGTGTGTTTAGCGATCGCTATTCAACCAGCATGGTCAGCAGCAATGCGGGTGCAAGTTTTTGATGGGGATAATATTACGCTGGTCGAGCGTGGCATCAAAACTAAAGTCCATCTTGCTTGTATTGATGCGCCCGAATTACTTCAAGATGAAGGGCAACATGCACGAAAGGTATTGCAAAATATCCTTGACGATGAAGAAATTTATATCAAAGTTTTCAAAAAAGATAAGTTTGGGCGTTACACTGGCGAAGTTTTAGCGGGTGGTCAAAATGCTAATAAGGTAATGCTTTCCCTAGGACTTGCCCATTACGATCGCCTTCAAGAAAAAGATTGCCAAGACTATGAAGCGATCGCCATAAAAGCTCAAAGCGATCAACTTGGTATTTGGGCAAATGGTCTAGATGTAACGACTCCAAGTCAATTTCGCCGCGACAACAAACTGTTGGGCGTTGGTTACTAATAAAAAAAGCTGTGCAATGCACAGCTTTTTTTATTTAATTTTTATTCAAAGAGATTGGACATCGCACAATCTCTATGCTTAAGTTTAAACATCGCGGCGGCGGAAACGTCCACGGCGCTTAGCATTTTCGGCTTTACGCTTGCGTTTTTCGCCTGCGGTCTCATGGTACTGACAGCGACGAATATCCGCTAGTAAGCCAGCCTTCTGGATTTTTTTCTTAAATCGGCGCAAAGCCGATTCAATCCCTTCATTTTCACCAACGATTATTTGAGTCATGCTTATTCAGGTAGCAAAGTATTGTTCTAATTATGCTGTAGTTTGGCGCGTTTAAATTTTAGCGGCGGCTATCTAGATTAGCAAACTTGAGCTTAAGTTGTAAAGATAATTTTTCAAGATAGTCAAGACCTAACAATATCTACTGATTACAACCATTTTCTTACAGAAGCGATCGCTGTTTCATTTTTGAGAAATTAGAAATTTGTTAAAATCAATAAGCAGACACGTCCAGAAACATCATGTCTAAGCCTCTATCAATTCGGCTCAGTCGCGATCGCTACATCAACCTACTCACAGACATTGATCAACTAAACAACCATTTTGATAAGTGGTTGTTTTTGCTAAAGCATCTACCTGAATTGGAAGAGCCGCCTTTACCATTGCAAGAAAATGTATTTATGCAATTGTTTGAAGCCTCCCAAATTGCTAGCTTTTCCCAAGAGGAAAGAGATGCATATGAAAACAGCTTAAAATATTATCGAGACATGAAAGGAGTCGTAGAAACAGCAAGAGAAGAAGGCAAGGCTCAAGGTATACCAGAAGGTAAACAATCGCTTCTGCTGAAACAACTAGCTCAAAAACTAGGAATCATAATACCCGATGAATTTAAAGCTCAGTTATATCAGTTAGATGCCAATATATTAGATGCATTGAGTGAAGCGCTGTTTGATTTGGGGGATTTACAAGATCTTCATAATTGGCTCAAGAATATTAACCATGAGTAATCGGTAATTTTTAGTAAGTGGGATTGGGATGCGATCGCTGCTGTTTTGTTGAGAGGCGATCGCGTTTTGTGGTTAATGCGATCGCACTCTCAATCTAAAAAAAATATACATATAGTCAATTAACTTAGCGATCGCTTGTAAAATTGTGAAGTGAGAAGCCAAGACACAAACTTATCGACAGGAACGACTCGTAATTTTATGGTATTCACTCCTCTCAAAACAGATGTCTCAGACTTATCTAACGAGTCCATCAGCTGCTATGGTGCTGCACGCTCCACTATTGCAGGAACACCTCTAAGTGTCGAAGAGCTGCGTAAAATCGATGCTTATTGGCGAGCTTGCAACTATCTCGCGATCGGGATGATTTACCTGCGTGAAAATCCACTTTTGCGTCAGCCGTTAAAACCAGAACATATCAAAAACCGTTTGCTCGGACATTGGGGATCAAGTCCAGGGCTGAGTTTTGTATACACGCATATGAATCGCTTGATTCAGAAATATGATCTCAAGGCGATCTTTTTAGCTGGTCCTGGACATGGCGCACCAGGAGTTTTAGGTTCTGTATATCTGGAAGGAACCTATTCTGAGATTTATGCTGAGATTAGCGAAGATAAAGAAGGAATGCAGCACTTCTTTAAACAATTTTCTTTCCCAGGTGGAATTGGTAGCCACTGCACTCCTGAAACCCCAGGCTCGATCCATGAAGGCGGTGAACTCGGTTATAGCCTCTCTCATGCCTATGGTAGCGTCTTTGACAATCCTGACTTGATTTCATTGGTGATGGTCGGTGATGGCGAGTCAGAAACAGGACCCTTAGCCACAGCTTGGCACTCTAATAAGTTTATCAATCCCATTCGTGACGGCGCTGTATTGCCAATTTTGCATCTAAATGGATACAAAATTAATAATCCTGCGGTGTTAGCACGAATCAGCCATGAAGAGATCGAGAGCTTGTTTGTCGGCTATGGCTATCAGCCTTACTTTGTGGAAGGTTCAGATATCGAGTCGATGCATCAAGCGATCGCGGCGACACTTGAGCATTGTATTAACGAGATTAGAACAATTCAGCAAGACTCACGCAGTACAGGGGTTCCTAAACGAGCGCGGTTTCCGATGATCGTGTTGCGGACTCCTAAAGGCTGGACTGGACCAAAGGAAGTCGATGGGCATAAAGTCGAAGGATTTTGGCGATCGCACCAAGTTCCGCTCGGGGGTGTGCAGACCAATCCTAAACATTTACAAATGTTAGAAAGTTGGATGCGGAGCTATAAGCCTGAAGAACTTTTTGATGCATCAGGTAAGCTAATTGCCGAGCTAAAAGCCCTTGCGCCAAAAGGCGATCGCCGTATGAGTGCCAACCCGATCGCTAATGGTGGCTTATTGCGTAAAGCTTTAAAAATGCCCGACTTTCGGCAGTATGGCATCAACATTTTAAAACCTGGTCAGATCGAAGTAGAGAATACTCAACCACTAGGTGTGTTCCTGCGTGATGTGATGCGTCAAAACATGAACAATTTCCGTGTTTTTGGTCCTGATGAGAATACATCTAACAAGCTCCAAGCGATTTACGAAGTCAGTAAAAAGTTTTGGATTGCCGAATATCTACCCGAAGATGCGGATGGTGGTGAACTTGCAGCCGATGGACGCGTGATGGAAATCCTCAGCGAACATACCTTAGAGGGCTGGCTAGAGGGATATTTACTTACAGGACGACATGGATTTTTCTCGACCTATGAGTCATTTGTGCATGTGATTGACTCGATGATCAACCAGCATTGTAAATGGTTAGAAATCAGCAAAAAGATTGCATGGCGATCGCCGATCGCTTCTCTAAATCTATTGATCACCTCCACAGTATGGCGGCAAGATCACAACGGCTTTACCCATCAAGACCCTGGATTTCTTGATGTGGTGGTCAACAAAAGCGCAGAGGTGACTCGCATTTACTTACCACCTGATGTAAATAGTCTTCTATCTGTTGCTGATCACTGTTTGCGAAGTAGCGATTATGTGAATGTAATCGTCTCGGACAAGCAAATGCATTTGCAGTTTATGGACATGGATACGGCGATCAAGCATTGCACCAAAGGCTTAGGTATTTGGGATTGGGCAAGTAACGATCAAGGAGTGGAGCCTGATGTGGTGATGGTTGGTTGCGGTGATATCCTCACTCTCGAAGCTCTAGCGGCGACAACCCTGTTATGGGAACACTTTCCTGAGCTAAAGATTCGGTTTATCAATGTGGTGGATTTGTTTAAGTTGCAACCGAATACAGAACATCCTCACGGTCTAAGCGATCGCGATTTTGATTCGCTCTTCACTACGGACAAGCCGATTATTTTCAACTTCCACGGTTACGCTTGTCTGATTCATCGCTTGACCTATCGCCGCACTAATCATAGAAATCTCCATGTGCGTGGTTATAAAGAAAAAGGCAGTATTAATACACCTTTAGAGCTAGCGATTAATAATCAAGTCGATCGCTTCAGTCTGGCGATCGATGTTATTGATCGAGTTCCTAAGCTCCATAATATCGGCGCTCACGCCAAAGAATCATTACTTAACCAGCAAATTGAATGTCGTCAATATGCTTACGAGTATGGAATCGATAAACCTGAAATTGTAAACTGGCGTTATCCTCACTAAACCAAGTAAAGTTGTACGGCGCTTCGCGCCGTACAACTTTAAACTAAGAAGAGAGTTATGAGCTTAAAATTATATCTGCTCCGTCATGGAGAAACTATTTATAGCCGCACAGGTGGATATTGTGGCGATATTGATCCTGACTTGACAAATGAAGGTCAGCAAATGGCAGATGCTTTTGGATTAGCTCATCGCGCGATCGCTTGGGAAGCAGTGTTCGTTAGTCCCATGAAACGGACGATCGCCACCGCAACACCATTATGTGATGCTATGCAATTGGGAATGGAACTGCGGGATGGCTTGAAAGAACTGAGCTATGGCAAGTGGGAAGGACAAAGCAACCAATTTGTCAAAGAACATTATCACAATGACTATCATCGGTGGCTAACTGAACCTGCATGGTATCCACCCACAGGCGGCGAAACAGCCATGCAACTCGCTAGTCGTGCTTTATTAGTAGTTGCAGAAATCCAAAAGAAATATCCATCGGGCAATGTATTAATAGTTTCGCACAAGGCAACAATTCGGGTAATTCTTTGCAATCTATTAGGAATTGATTTGGGAAGATATCGCGATCGCCTAGACATACCCGCCGCCTCACTAAGCATGATTCAGTTTGGCGTATATGGTCCCATGCTCAAAGTTTTAGGCGATCGGAGTTTCATGAGTGATGATCTGCGATCGTTAGCAGGAACTTAAAAGGACGCGATCATTCTTAATTTTTCTCTGAAAGGCTTTAACTATCCACAAAAAATGTCAGCACAGTTTCATCAACGCCTTTGAGTTTGAGCGGTTCACGTTTGCGAAGCTCTTCATCGTTGAGATAGTCTGCTACGGCGGCTGAAACTAGAATACAGTCAGGTTCAGCCGCAGATTGAATGCGAGCAGCAATATTCACGGTGGGCCCGATCGCTGTATAGTCTGATCGCTCAGCACTGCCAAACATGCCAACTACTGCCGTGCCTTGATGGATACCGCAACGAAATCTGACTTTGGGGATGCCTTGAAGTTGCCATTGTTGATTGAGTTTATCAAGCGATTGGTGCATGTCTTTGGCAGTTTGGACAGCACGACGTACTTGTTCATTGGGACTACAATCTTCGGGTGCGCCAAATAGAGCCATGATGCCATCCCCCATAAATTTATCAACCGTGCCGCCATTCGCAAAAATGGCTTGGGTCATTGTCCCTAAATATTGATTGAGCAGTTCAGCAACACGGCGCGATCGCAAAGTATTTGCGAGAGAAGTAAAGCCCACAATATCGGTGAATAGAACCGTAATCATGCGTGGTTCGGGACGTAAATCGAGACTGAGTTCACCTGTGGCAGCTTTGGAAACTAGGCTAGGTGGCAAAAATCGCTTGAGAACTGATTCTGTTAAATAGAGATTAAGTTGCGCGATGCGACGCTCATTAATCTTAAGAGCTAGTAAATTGCGAACGCCCGCCAATAATTCGCGATCGTTAAAGGGCTTAGCTAAATAAGCATCCGCACCTATTTCTGTACCTTCGATTCTGGTCTCTTCATTGGCTTTAGCGGTCAACAAAATGATCGGGATACCTGATAGCTGCGTATCTTTGCGGAGCATCGCGATCAAGTCTAATCCTGAAACTTGCGGCATCATCAAATCAGTCACAATCAAATCAGGACAGTGTTGTTGGGCTTGAGTAAACCCATATGCGCCATTGTGCGCTGAGATTACACTATAGCCAGCTTGGTTAAGAATTCGCCGTAGATAACTCCGCATATCGCGATTGTCATCAACGATTAATATTTTACCTATTTGGGTATGGTCAGAATCATCATCTTCTCGATCATTAGCGATCGCATCTTCTTCTAAACTCAGATCAGTCTCGATATCGGCAAGTTCGATTAAGGCTCGAGATATTTGTAAGTCCACAGGTAATTTAGTGACTTGATCATTGGGTAAATGGTCTTTACCTGTGGGGATAGAAATTATAAAGTTAGTTCCGTAACCGTAATCTGAGGTAACTGAAATATTGCCACCATGGAGGTTTACCAGTTCTTTAACCAGAGTTAGACCTAGTCCGCTCCCTTCATAGCTGCGATTGACTGAGCCTTCGGCTTGGCGAAAGCGATCAAAGAGAAATGGAATCTGATCTTCACGAATACCGATACCAGTATCATGAACGCTCAGAAGACATTGTTTCCCATCTTGAGAAGCAGAAATATGTACGGTGATACTACCATTACTGGGAGTAAATTTCATTGCATTAGACAGCAGATTATAGAGAATTTTGTCAAACTTTTCTAAATCAAGATAAATTTCAGGACATTCGCTAAAATCTCTAAATAGATGAATATTTTTGCGATCGCAATAAGGGCGAAAAGAGTCAATGGTCTGACTCGTAAATTCAACGAGATTACAGAGTTGAAAGCAGGCTTGCATTTTGCCAGCATCGAGGCGTTGGATATCGAGCAGTTGATTGACAAGACGGAGTAGGCGGCGACAGTTTCGCAAAGCGATTACTGATTGCTCGTAGGGTAGTGGTTTTGATTGCTCGATTGCAGATTCTAAGGGTCCAATCGTTAAGGTTAGGGGTGTGCGGAATTCGTGGGAAAGGTTTTGAAAGAATTCGTTTCTTTGCTGATCGAGTTCTAGAAGTTGTTGAGATTGTTGACGAGTTTTTTGATAGAGATTAGCTTGTTGAACTGCGATCGCGGCTTGTTCGGCAACGACTTGGACTAGGGAAATTTCTTCGGGTTGCCATTGACGTGGCTGATGATTTTGGCGCATGGAGATGCTGCCGATAATCTTGCCTTCAGATAGTAATGGCACAATTAATAGCGATCGCGCACTTGAGCGCAATGGTAAATCAACAAGATTCCATTCTGGATTCTCATGCAAATCAGTGATCGCGACAGGTTCTTTGGATTCGATTAAGGCGCGAAAAACTGGATTTGTGGAGATATTCACAATCGACTGTGGCAGTAAAGACTCTTCAGAATCTTGAGAGTCTCTAATTATTTCATTAGAATCAAGTAAATGCAATCCCACACAACGTAAATGCTCCTCCTGTTCTGTCCATAGTGATAAGGCACAACTTTCAGAGTTTAAGGCTTGTCCTAGTTGTTGAGTGATTGAGGCAAAAATCTTTTGCGGATCGAGACTGGAGCGAATCGTACTGGTAATAGTGTTTAGTAAAGATTCGCGCTTGGCGAGTTCTTGAATACGATCATAGGCTCTAGCCCGCGAACTAACGATCGCGGCTCGATTACTAGCTAATTCAATCAAATCTAATTCATCATTACTCCATTTATGAGAGTTTTCACAGTGATAGAGCGCTAACATTGATAAGCATTCTTTCTGAACTTCAAGAGGCACAAAGAGGATGGATTTAATATTTGCTTGGAGATAAATTGATTTATCAACTTCAGAGATGCTCTGATCTTCCTCAATATCGCTAATCGCAATAATTTGCGATCTCAATGTCAATGTCTTAGATATTTCAGGCAGATTATTAATCGGTTGATTACAATAAGCAAAATAATCTTCTGAAAGTTCACCATTCTCAAATAGGCGCAAAATACTGCCCGAAACTTCAAAATTACGCGCAATCAATTCGGCAATCGTAGCAATACTCTCACGATAGGGAGCCGCACTATCAACTGATGAAGCGATCGCATTTAGGAGTGATTGCTGACGCAAGGTACGGCGCAAATCTGCGGTACGATTTCGCAAAACATTGTGGGTGTCGATCGCCTGACGGACAACATTCCTAAGTTCTGCTTCATTCCAAGGTTTAGTGACATATTTAAATACCTTACAAGTATTAATCGCTTCGACCAAATCCTCAACATCGGTATAGCCCGTCAAAATAATTCGCATTGTGTCGGGATACTTAACTGCGATTTGACTCAAAAATTCCGTTCCACTCATGATCGGCATTCTTTGATCAGAAATAATTACCGCGACTTCCCCTTCACGATCAAGTAATTCCAATGCTTCTAAGCCACTATTTGCGCGTAGAACTTCAAAATCTCGATAAAAAGTTCGGAATAGCAAATCTAAGTTATCGGGTTCATCATCGATAACCAGCAGTTTAGGTTTGGGGTTAATTTGCGAACCCATGTATAGACTTCTTCCTAAGTAAACCTAACTTGGATATGAATATACTTTCTTTTGCATCATAACCGATCCTTCTTGCGTATTTTTGCTTAGAGTTCTCAGCTTCAGAGCCACCTGTGCTTCTTCACGATCATCAAAATGGATTTTCTCGCGTCCAATAATTTGATAGTCTTCATGCCCCTTACCTGCAATTAGAATCGTATCGCCTGATTGAGACGCAGCGATCGCCGTTTGAATACACTTATGGCGATCGCCTTCGACTGTTATCGGCTTATCGCCAATATCGGCGTTAACTCCGACCATAACATCATCCAAAATACGCTGCATATCTTCAGTACGCGGGTTGTCGGAAGTCACATAAACACGATCAGCAAGTCTAGCAGCGATCCCGCCCATCAATGGACGCTTAGTACGATCGCGATCGCCACCACATCCAAACACACAGATTAATTCGCGCTGCGTAAAGGGACGCATCGCTTTGAGTAAGTTTTCCAGACTATCAGGCGTGTGAGCATAATCCACCACTACCGTCACATCTTGATTCTCGCTGACTTGCACCCGTTCCACGCGCCCAGGCACATTTGCAAATTCGGGCAAGTGGCTAACCACCTCGGCTAGACCCATGCCCATGTGCAGAGCCGTAGCGATCGCTGCCAAGATATTTTCGACATTAAAGCGTCCGACTAGCGGAGATCGAAAGGCGATCGCACCCTGTGGCGTATGCAAAATCCCAGTCGCACCATTTGCCAAATAGGTAAGATTTTCAGTATAAAAATCAGCCTGCGGATTGCTAATGCTATAAGTCCAAATCGGTTTACCTGCGAGCATCTGCATCAAACGTTGTCCAAAAGTATCATCAAAATTAATAATCGCCCTCCCTTGTAAATAGGTCTCGCTAAACAATAAAGCCTTTGCCTGAAAATAGCTTTCTAGATCGTGGTGATAATCCAAATGATCTTGGGTCAAATTTGTAAATACAGCCACCTCAAACGGGCAACCCAACACGCGCCGTTGGTCTAGAGCATGGGAGCTGACCTCCATCAAGCCGACATCACAACCTGCCGCGATCGCCTCCGCGAGTTGCGCCTGCAAGTCCACCGCAAAGGGAGTGGTATGGGTCGCCGTCAGTGAGTAGCCTGCCCAACGAGTATAGAGCGTCCCAAATAGAGCCGCCGCATATTGAGTTTGCAACAAAAACTCGATCAAGTGTGTGGTTGTGGTTTTGCCATTTGTCCCCGTCACGCCAACGAGTTTCAGCTTTTGAGCAGGATAGTCATAAAACGCGATCGCCAATTTACTGCAAGCCACAACCACATCATCAACGGCAATTGATCGCTCCTTAACGGCTAAATTATCAAAAGCTTCATGGGAGATAATCGCCGCGATCGCTCCTTGGGCGATCGCCTGTGGCGCAAATTTACCACCATCGACCTGAGTCCCCGTCATCCCAATAAATAAGTCCCCTGCTTGACAAGCTCGTGAATCAGTAATTAAACGCTTGATCTCTAACCCATCTAGTTCAGGATGAGGATTTTGATACCCTGCCAATGATAGCAATTGTCCTAAACGCATAATTCTTTCCCACAAGCAAAAACATCCCAGAATTCTGACACAAAATCTTGATCTGTACAAACTTAGCAATCCTAAAACTTAGAAGCGTGGGTCGTCCGTTATGCGAACGACCCACGCTTCTAAGTTTTGTTCTTTAGCTTTTAGAAGCAAGTGCGATTAGAACCAAGTGCGATCGTTAATTGCGACTTGCATCTTACTAATTGCTTCATCAACAGAGATAGCTCCAAGTTCGCCATGCTTACGGCTGCGAATACTCAGAGTTTTTGCTTCGACCTCCTTCGCACCGATGATCGCCATCACAGGGATTTTCTCAAGCTCGGCTTTGCGGATTTGCTTCGCCATGCGATCGCCACTCCGATCTAGCTGCACTCGTAAACCTACGGCTTTCATCTTTGCCGCCACTTGTTCAGCATATTCCATCTGACCGTCAGACACCGCAATCAACTTAACTTGAGTCGGCGCTAGCCAGAGTGGGAAATCACCCGCATAGTTCTCAATTAGTACACCGATAAATCGCTCCACTGAACCAAAAAGCGCACGGTGAATCATGATCGGTTGATGACGTACACCATCTTCACCGACATATTCCATCTTGAAGCGTTCAGGTAAATTGAAATCTAGCTGAATCGTGGAACATTGCCAACGCCGCCCGATCGCATCTTCGATCTTAATATCGATTTTAGGACCATAAAATGCACCACCGCCCTCATCGACAACATAGTTCCAACCCTTCTGATCGAGAGCTTGTTTGAGAGCATTGGTTGACTTTTCCCAAATCTGATCCGAACCGACATATTTCTCTGGACGAGTCGAGAGATTGATCTCATAGTTCTCAAAACCAAAGGTCGAGAGAATCAATTCTGCAAGATTGAGAACACCGAGAATCTCCTGCTCAATTTGAGCCTCAGTACAGAAAATGTGAGCATCATCTTGTGTAAATCCGCGCACACGCATCAGTCCATGCATAGTTCCAGAGCGCTCGTACCGATATACAGTCCCAAGTTCTGCATAGCGAATTGGGAACTCTTTATAAGAATGCAACGTGTCTTTGTAAATCAACACATGAAAAGGACAATTCATCGGCTTAAGCTGATAAACCTGATGCTCTACTTCCATCGGTTGAAACATACTTTCGCGATAGAAGTCATTATGTCCTGATATCTTCCACAGGTCGAGATTTGCCATGTGCGGCGTAGTGACAGCCTCATAACCATTTTGAGCATGAGTATCTTTCCAGAAAGTTTCGATCAGATTACGAATGATCGCCCCGCGTGGATGCCAAAAAACTAACCCGCCACCAGCTTCTTCTTGAATGCTAAACAGTTGTAAATCTTTACCGATGGTACGGTGATCACGGCGCTTGGCTTCTTCGAGCATATTGTGATAGGCAAGAAGCTGCTCAGGATTTTCCCAAGCCGTGCCGTAAATGCGCTGAAGCATGGGATTTTTTTCGTCACCGCGCCAATATGCACCCGCAATGCTCTCTAGCGCAAAAGCATCGGGATTAATATCGCCAGTGGTCTCAAGGTGAGGACCAGCGCACAAGTCCCACCAGGGTTGTTTCTCGAACTTAGCTGGATCACCAATGAAATAGCGACTAATCGGTGGTCCCTCTGGAATGGCGGCTAGCAATTCAATTTTATAAGGCTCATTCAGTTTTTCGATTTCTGCAAACATCTCAGAGCGGGGCAATTCCTGACGTACAAGCGGCTGATTCCACTTGATGATCCGCTTCATTTCTTTCGCGATCGCCTTGAGGTCAGTAGGCGTAAAATGCTCAGCGCGATCGAAATCGTAATAAAAGCCATTCTCAGTTGCAGGACCGATCGTCACTTTTGCATCGGGGTATAATTTTTGAACTGCCATTGCCATCACATGAGAGCAAGTATGACGAATCCGCGCTAGTTTTTCGGCATCGGCTTGCCGCAGGATATCGCTGGGTTTAATATCACTATGTTTAATATCGCTAAGCTTTACTGCAACTGCATCCATAACTTGATGTCGTGACCTTATTTATTAAAAACTATACTTAGAGCTTACTATCTTAACTTTTTTTGTCGGGTTATTTTATCGGACTGTAGTGCTGGAAAAGTGCTGGAAATGCGATCGCACTAAACACAGTAAATCACAGGCTAGAATCATACCCAAAGATATAAACTATAAAATTTCTATGTCCGAATCAGTCACCATTGCTGATATCTATAAATTGTTTGAACAAACTAATGCCGCATTAGAGCGATCGCAAGTTGAGTTTAATCGCAGTATTGCTGAGTCTCGCGCCGAAGCTGATCGCCGTGCTGCCGAGGCCGATCGCCGTGCCGCTGAATCTAAAGCCGAAGCCGATCGCAATATGACAAAGCTAGAAAAAACTGTAGAACGCACCAGCAAGGCAGTAGATGGTCTAACGACTCGCTGGGGAAGATTTGTGGAAGAATTGGTGCGTCCTGCGGTGGTGCGACTATTTCGCGATCGCGATATTTTGATTACGCGGACAATGGAACGGGTGCGATCGCCTCAATCTGATTTCCCGATGGAGATTGATATTTTGGGCGTAAATGGAATGAAGGTAGTAGCCGTAGAGTGCAAATCACGTCTATCGAAAGATGATGTCGATGAAATGTGCGATCGCTTAATTCGCTTTAAGCAGTCTTTTCCTGAGTATGCTCAATATACTCTTTATGGCGCAGTAGCTGGAATAGAAATTAATGAAGGTGTAGATGCTTATGCCTATCGCAAGGGTTTATTTGTGATTCGGACTAATGGCGATGCAGTAGAGATTGCGAATGATCAAAAGTTTAGACCAATCGCTTGGGGATAAAAATTTATCGGTGGAATAAGAAAGCTAGCTTCAATATTTTGTAGTTTCATCGATACATTGACTCGCCCCATAAAGCATTGCCCCAATTAATCCAACTTCAGGATTAAGCACAATATGAATGGGAATATCTTCTAAAACAGGACTAACTCGACCCTTATTTTTTAAAATCCGTAAAAATGTTCCATCCTGTAGCAAAGGTAATATTTTTGCAGCAATGCCACCCGCGATATACAAGCCACCATTTGGTATTAATTTCAGCGCCAGATTTCCTACTTCACTAGCATAAGCCGTGACAAACATTTCCATTGTCTGCGTAGCAAGTTGATCGCCATTTAATATATCCATTGCGGCATTAGCGATCGCCGCCGCCGCGTCATTATCAGTATCTCCCGCTTCCCAAAGCCGCACCTTTTTGGCAAGCTCTACAGACTCTGATGAGGATTGCCGATCGCGCAAAAACTGATAAATCGCCACAATTCCCATACCTGAGACTACGCGCTCCACCGATACGCGATCGTGACGCTCTAGTAAATATTGCAATAACTCGATTTCTAACTCATTCCTCGGCGCAAAATCTGTGTGTCCGCCCTCAGTGGGATAAACCTCATAGCAAGCGCCATTCCATCCCAAATACGCCTCACCCAATCCTGTTCCTGCACCAATTACTCCAATTGGCGATCGCTCTACCACTTTGCCATCTTGCAAAGTATGCAGATCATGGGGCTGTAATCTTAAAACTCCATAGCCAACCGCCACAAAATCATTAATCAAATTCACATTGGTGATATTAAATTCTTCGGCAAGGCGATCGCTATCAAATGACCAACCGAGGTTAGTTAATTGCGCTGTTAATTGCGATCCGCGATCGCACACTGGTCCCGCGATCGCTAAACAAGCACTTGATAAGGTTGGCAATTCACCCAAATGTGTTTTCGCACTTGTTAGAAATTCGCTTAAAACATCCGAGAAACTAGCATAGTCAACACCAGCAAAGCGCTGTTCATACAAGATTTTGAGTTCATCAAAATCTTTTTTAGCAAGACGCAAGAGCGTCTTTGTCCCACCAATATCACCCGCTAAAATTATTGTCATTACTTTTTATCTCAAAGATAGCGTTAGGCATTGGATACAAGTCGCTCGATCGCATATCTTGCAGCAGCCGAAACCTGTGGATGCGAATCTTTTACTAAATAGTTTAAAGCCGACATGCTTTTATCACAATTAAGATGTCCCAGAGATTCAGCTAGACGCTGTCTAGTCAGCCAGTCATCAGACTGAGCAAATCGCAAAATCTGATCCACACAACGCAAATCACCAACTTCACCTAAGGCAGCGATCGCGGCTTGATGCAACATCGTTTCTTTGCTGTCTAATGCTTGAATCAAAGCATCATAAGCCCGCACATCCCCCAAATTCCCTAACGACACGGCTGCGCTAAAGCGTACCAACCATTCAGTATCTTCATAAAACGCGCGTAGCAAAGGTTCGACTGCTCGGTTATCTTGCAAATAGCCCATTGCTCCTGCGGCATCGGCACGAATCCCATAGTCATTCTCAGTCTCTAAAATCCTCGCTAATACAGGAAAGCAATCTTCTGTATGCTTTAGTCCTAAAGCAAAGACAGCCATTGAGCGAATTTGTAGATTTTCATCATCAATTACCTTTAAGATCAACGGTACTGCCTCATCAGGCGACAACTCTCTCAAGGACACCAAAGCCCGAAGGCGATCGCGAGAATTTTCGCTTTCTAGTTGTTGAACAATGTCGCTTAAGTTTGGTTTTTGATTACTGATAGACATAAAAAATTTATATTAAAAATCTTAGGTATCGCTAGAAGATGAAGATAACCCGATTGGATGAATAAACCCATAGAGTTGAGTGTGCTAGGATACACGAGCGTCTGGGTATATGTATCTAACTTAACAGTATCCACGGCAACAGAAGACTATTTTGGATAAATCTACTCCCATTGGTTGAACTAGGGTATTGACAACAGGTATTGACAACATAATTTGTTGAAAACAAGCTCTTATGGACTACTTAGATTTATCTTCAAATAAAACAAAAAATTTACTCTCGTGAGGAGTGGAACATGAAAAAAGTATCTTTGAATTTGGCGGGTAGCCTAAGCTTGTTAGGCGTTATCGGCGCTGTAGTAGCAAGTCCCGCATTTGCCGAAACCACAACAGCTGTTTCGCAAATTAGCCAAGCTATCAGTAACGATCCAGTTTCTCAAAATGTAACATCTGTATCTCAACTCAGTGATGTCAAGCCGACTGACTGGGCTTTTACTGCATTGCAATCTTTAGTAGAGCGCTACGGTTGTATTGCTGGCTATCCTGACCGTACTTTTCGCGGCAAACAGGCAACCACCCGCTACGAGTTTGCGGCTGGTCTAAATGCTTGTCTAGACAAGATCAACGAAATTATCTCCGCAGGGCTAGCTGACAAAGTTAGCAAGCAAGACCTTGCCACTTTACAAAAGCTCCAAGAGGAATTTGCGGCTGAACTCGCCACCCTGCGCGGTCGTGTAGATGCTCTTGATGCGAAGACAGCTAAACTCGAAGCTCAACAGTTCTCTACTACCACTAAGCTCTCTGGCGAAGCAATCATCGCTGTCACAGGCGCAAATGGTAATACTCTTGCTGGTTCTCCGACTAGCACCAATGTATTTGTCACTAGCCGAGTTCGTCTCAACCTCAACACTAGCTTTACTGGCAGCGACTTGCTATTGACCAGACTCGAAGTCGGTAATGGTGGCAGTAGCATTCCTACAGCATTTGGTGCTTTGGGAAGTACTCAATCAGCAGGTAGTACTAACAATACTAGTAATATTGGCTTCGGTACTTATGGTCAAGACTATGCAGCTCTGACCGCTGGCACAAACTTTACACTTGCCAAGTTGCGTTACGACTTCAATGTTGCTGATGCGCGGATATCTGTTGGACCTGTTCTCCATGCTTACGATCACATTGATACCAACAGTTTTGCTAACAACGAAGCTGTAGATTTCTCTTCGACCTTCTTCATCAATAACCCTCTGCAAATTTTGGTCAATGGTCAAAATGGTGGAGCAGGTGCTGCGTTTGACTGGAATATTGGGAAGAGTGCTTTTAGCTTGCGTGGTCTTTATTTAGCTGCTAATGGCAACCAACCAACTGCATCTGTTGGTGCTGGTAGTGTTAACCGCGGCTTATTTGGTGATGCCTACCAAGCCTCTGCTGAGTTAGAGTTTGCACCTAAGAATGCTGATGGTGACAAGCCATTTGCCCTCAAACTGCAATACACCAATGGGGCTGTGAACAATACCAGCGTTAACGCGGGTGGTGTAAACATTGAGTGGGCTTTTGCTAAGAAAGTCGCTGTATTTGGTCGCTATGGCTTTGGTACACTCGACAACCGTGGTATTGCTTCTAGTTCTTCTGGTCTTGCTTCTGGGCTGTTCGGTGTAGGAGCTACAACCACAGCAACCAGCTTGAGTCCTCAAACGTTCATGGCTGGAATTGCTTTCCTTGATTTGTTTAAAGAAGGCGCTATGGCTGGAATTGCCGTTGGTCAACCTTTTATTGAAAGCAAAATCGGCAACGCCACTCAAACAAATCTAGAAGCTTTCTACAATTTCCCAGTGTCTAGCAATATCCGCATTACTCCTGATGTTCAGTTTATTTTTAATCCTAACAACACATCGGGCAGCACTATTTTGGTTGGTACTTTGAGAACTGTATTCTCGTTCTAGTCAAAAAATCAAAATAGGAAGCGCCAAGTGCTTCCTGTTCTCTAGATAAAAACAAAGGGCAACGCTGTGCGTTGCCCTTTGTTTTTATCTAATGCCAATTAATGCTTGAGCCATCGGAAAATAAGTCGCCCAGATTTTGGGATCGGGACGACTTGCCCAATCGCTACGCGAAACAATTAGTTGCAAAATAATCGCTGCTTGATCTTGGTTTTGAGCCGTTACTTTGACCGATACATCAGAGACGAGGACCTCGCGGTCAAATGTACGTTGAGCCGCCGATCGCGCTAATATCTCAGCCTTACGCACCATCACTATAAAACCTTCATCCTGATTGGTAAGTAGCCTGATATCAACCTCACGCCGCTCCGCGATCGCACTACTAGCGATTGCTAGAGTTGATACTAAAGTTAATAAAGGGGTGATCGCCGCAACAAGTAAGTAGTTAGATAATTTACTGGGTAGTTTACATAATTGTTTAGTAACAAGTTTCATAGTCATCTTTACCAAAAAGTCATAAAAGATTTGCAGAAAAACTTATAGAAAAGTGGTTAGGATATTAGCAAAAAATTAAGAAAGATGTGTGCTATTGTCTGCTAACGAATTTGGCTTTAGAGTTTAGCGTATTTATGTGCTAATTTTGGCAAGCTGAGAATTTATCTGCGAATTTATTTGTCGTCATGGAGGTCTTCTAGGGGGCTATGTCAAAAGTTCTGATTAGTAGTTTGATCGATGAAATCAACTTATTGCTTAGCCGCCCAGTTAGATCGGCATCTAGGAAAGCATCTCCAGATATGATGTACCAAAGAGATCAACTAAAGCAGTTGCGATCGCATCTTGAGAGCCTGACTGACGACTCACATTTGGGCAACTTGGATCAACAATATCAGGCTTTAGTAACCCGCTTGCAAGGACAAAATAACGAACAGCCTTCTAAAATCGAACCTGACTTGATCATGGAGACTAGCACAATGACGAATGGCACACCTGAACCCAATTCTACATTTGTTAACGATCGCATGATTGCCGCGCTCCAACAAGCGATCCAACAAACATTGCAACAAGTTGTTAAGGAGTCAGTGCAGCTATCCGTCCAACAAGTGGTTAGTCAGACTCTGGCGGTAGAGAGAGCGCTGATGGTGGGAGAAATATCCGCAAACTTAAATAAAATTGTCGAGACCCAACAGCGATCGCAAGTAAGTCAAGAATTAATCACCTTAAATCAACAAAAGCAAAAGTTAAATGCCGAAATATCGCAGTTAGAATCTGATCGGGTGACTTGGATGAGACAATTTCAAGAATTCCAAACAGCCCAACAAGAATCGAGCGATCGAGCAGCAGTTGTCGCCGATCCAGTTGCATCGACACATGATCAAGAGTTGGTGACTAAAGTACAAGAGCAAACTGATCGCTTTTTATTAAATTTAGATCAGATGTTTAGTTCCACATTTCGATCCCTTGAGCAGGATATTCAGGGCTACCAGACTTCACTCGCGACCAAGCTGGGTCATATGGAAAGCCTTGAGCAAAAGGGAGAGGCATTAATCAGTGCATTAGTTGATCGGATTGGTCAACAGACTGATTCGCTCGATCAACAGCCTGAAAATATAGCTGAGAATGCATCCGAGAATGCGATGGTGACATCTCAATTAGCAGTAATTGATATACTGCCCGAATTACCCGCCGATATTCCATCTCGATATCTGGACATTGTTGCCGAACCTGCCGATGAAAATCTTATTAATTCTCTATTAGCAGGTAACGAGTTTGGTGAAGCGATCGCTTCACCAATTAGTGAGCTTAATGAGCCAATTCCTGAAGCTATAGATGTATATGTAAATGGTGGTGATAACTTAGATGAAGCTATTGCCCCTGTAATTGCCCCTGTAGATGAATTTGAGAATATATCTGAGCTTGAGAGTATATTGGGTGCATCCTCTGACACATTGTTTGAGGATCATCAAAGCGCTCTACTCGCGCACCAACTCAATCCTGATTTTGATCTAGAAGCAATAACCCAAATAGTTGGGAGATTTGATATAGAAAGCGATCAAATAGAGAGAAGTGGAGAAGAAAACGAGACTAATTTACAGCCATTGACTTTTCCTTTGGAAATAGTCAACGAAATTGGACAAGTAGAGCCTAGACAAATAGAATCTGGGCAAGCAAATGATGATCCTGAACTTCTGCAATGGTTGGATGAGAGCAGTAATCGCCCTAGCATCAATTTTGCAGATATATCACCCGACGAAGAGTTGATGTCGTGGCTAGGTAACGAGGCGATCGACATGGCAAAATTGCCTACTCAAGAAGAACCTCAAACGCCAATGGCTACCAGTTTGATATCTGAGCTAGCAATTTTTGATATTCCTCAAGCTATTTCATCTCCAGAAATAAATTTAGATGTAATTGATCAGGAGAGTAGAGAAAATCAAATTGAGCAGTTATTTCATGATTCTATCAGTGATCAAGCGGACGATTCTGAAGAATCATTAATTTTGCTCACTAATCCAACTCAGGACAATTCTGACTTTCTGGAATGGGAAGACTCGTTAGTAAATGAACTAAGTTCTGACCTAAAGCTTCTTGATGATGGGATTGGTGGTAATCCATCGATTGCGGCTGATCTCGATCAGTTTATTCGCAATACTCCTTATGCATTGACTAATTGGGAAACTGAAGAGTCGCAAGCCTATCCGACGATCATTGAGGTTTCAGCTAGTGAGTCAAATAGCGATCGCTCTCAAATTTCAACTCAAGCATCAATTGAATATTCACAAGTTCCTGCGATTATTGAAGATGCGAATAGTTTATTTATTGATCAATTTGCTGATTCTTTTGTGGATGATCAACACAGTCAAGATAGTCAAACAAATCAAGCGAATGAACAGTCAGAGATTGTAGTCGATATTGCTGACTTTCAGGCATATCCTTTTGCTGCACAATCTAGTGATATCCCTGAGATATTTGATAATCCTGAATCACTTTTTGATTTGAATGAAGATGATGGGCAACCGCAAGAGTTGGCAAATACTTTGGCAAATACTGTTGATGACATGGATGCTATTTTTGCGGAAGTAATTGCTGACAATGCAGCTAGATACTCACAATCAACTCCTTTTGCGGCTAGCGATGAGCTAGATGAATTGTTTTTGCGATCGCCTGAACTAATAAACAAAACAGCAGCGAATAAAACAGAAGAATCTGATACGGTCATGCAAGGCTTGATACGAGATGATGGGATTGATGTGGGTGCAGAGACAATGAAAGAATCTATTCCTATTTATGAACCAATTGAAGTCATAGAAGAAGAATTAGATACAATTTTGCAAGGCTTTGCTCAAGAAAATGATTGGAGTATTGCCCTAGAGCAACTTGAATCAGAAATAGCCCAGCCGATGATGAGCAATAAGTCTAAAGCTGTAGAGTTATCAGCCGATGAATTTTTTGCTTCTTTGGAATATGACAAGCTAAATACTTTTGCTGATATTGGAGCGGACACTAGAGATAAGGCTGTACCCAAAGCGATCGCTAGTTTAGTTGATCTAGAAAATAATCAAGAGGAAGAAGAAGATTCTTTGCTCAATGAGTTTGCGGATGCCCAAACTGGAGTATTAGATAATGACTGGGATAATCTCCTAAATGATTTGAACTCGTTTAACTTTAACGAGCCATTACTCAACGATCATCGCGAGCAGCTTGGTTTATCATCTACTGCGCCAATTAGTGATACGAGCGACAATGTCTTTGACATCGACTCATTAGTAATCGAGTCACGCAGTACGGCTTTAATTGCGCCACCACCTGAGAAGGAAGTCTATAGCCTTAATGATACTTGGATGTTAGGTGTAGATTTTGGCAGTACTGCCGTCAGAGCCAGCTTGGTTAACACCAATACAGGTCGAGTTTATCCTCTTTATCTTGATGATGCTGATGAGATGCCATGCAAGTTAGTTTGGACAGCTGATCAAAGCCTTGATGATCCGATGACAGCAGATATTCGGGTTCTTACCAAAAAAGCCCAAAGTTCTGGACTTGAAAATGGTGAAATCGCGATCGCGCATTTCAAACAATTTCTCAAAATTGGCTTACCCTATCGCGGGGTGAGTGCTTGGCAGCCAATCTTGCAATGGTCAGACCATCATCAAACCAGTCTGCGTTGGCTAATTGCCGCCCTCAAAAATCTGCTCGAACAAATCCAAACTCGTGCTAATCATCCCCAACTTCCTGATCTCGGTTTGATTTTATTAAAACTCAGTGGAGTTGTCTTTGGTTATCCTTCTAACTGGTCAGATACTTATATACTAAATGTCCGCGAAGCAATTCTCAAGGCAGGGTTAGTTAGTCAAGCAGAACAAGTGATGGCAGTTGAACAGGCGATCGCTCCAGTTTTAGCTTTGATCCATGATCAGAAAATACCTAAAGAAATCACGCTCTTAATTGATTCAGGAGCAGTTACGACTAGCCTTTGTCTAGTAAAAGGAATTAGTGACCCTAGTACAATAGATAACGCAAAGTTACATATTCAGAGTTTCGACTATGCAGGGCTGAGTATTAGTCAAGATATGATCGTGCATCTGTTCTATCCGCATTGGCAGATGATTACAAATCCGCATCGTCATCTCTGCCAGTTTGATCATCTTAGTTTGCCAGAGGTGGCAACTTCTGCACCAGCGCAACGCATTTTACTTCAGCAATATTTATTGAGTTCAGATATTGGTCAACAGATGCTCGAACTTAGCGATCGCCTGAAAGTTAGGTTTAGTAGAGATGTGGGTCTGGATACTTGGAACGAAGAACTAATGGGACAGCCAATTGTGATTTGGCGGCGCGAATTAGAAAACTTAATTTTGCAACCATTTATTCAACGCCTCAACCGCGAACTCAATGCAATTATCAGTAATGCGGGTATTTTCGGCGAAGATGTGCGTCAAGTTTTGCTACTTGGCAACACAATGCATATTCCATTGCTGTCACGTTGGCTCGCTCAAAAACTTCCCAATGCGAGTATCGATCCCTTAGCAACTTCGATTGTGGCAACTGGTTTAGCGGTTGCGCCACTCTATCCCAATTTGCAAGATGTGGCGCGTCAGCAATATTCTGATTATTTCCTTCTGCAAGAGATTTGTCGGCTGAACCTGACTAAATCAGTTAATCCAACTCAACTACTTCAGCAATTACAGCTGCGCGGTATTAATATCAAAGCTTGTCGCGATCGCATCTTGACGATCTTACAAGGCGACTTACCCGATGGCTTATTTCCATGGCAAGAACCTGAACAAGCAATAATTTTAGAAGACCCAACTCTCAGTAGCGAGTTATTCACAAGTCGATTATTTGAGCTAGAAACTGATGGTACATATCAGCCAAATGTGACCAAATTTCAGCAATTGCGAGTTTATTTACAAGCAATTCTTGGCAACATGAGCCAAACCCTGAATGAGCCTCTAGTTTTTCCTGAAATTCATAAAACCTAGAAAGTGCGAAGCGCCATCTCACACTTTCTAGGTTTTATGTCCTAACAAGAATGACGACAGCTATAGCAAACACGTTAAGATACTATCCTTGCTGTGATTTTGGAATAGTTGAAGAGCTTATGCTGGCGAAACGAATTTTGCCTTGTCTAGATGTAAAAGCAGGACGAGTTGTTAAAGGAATTAACTTTGTCGATCTCAAAGATGCTGGCGATCCAGTCGAACTTGCTCAGGCTTATAACCTTGCAGGAGCCGATGAACTGGTATTCCTAGACATCACCGCCACGCACGAAGATCGCAGCACCATTTTAGACGTAGTTTATCGCACCGCCGAACAGGTGTTTATTCCGCTCACAGTTGGCGGTGGAGTTCGCAATCTCGATAATATTCGTGAACTTTTGCGGGCAGGTGCAGATAAAGTAAGCATGAACTCAGCCGCGGTAAGTGACCCTGACTTGATTAATCGCAGTAGCGATCGCTTTGGTAATCAATGCATTGTGGTCGCGATCGATGCCAGACGGCGCAACGATCCTCAAAATCTAGGCTGGGATGTATATGTGCGGGGCGGACGAGAAAATACAGGAATTGACGCGATCTGGTGGGCGCAAGAAGTCGTCAAACGCGGCGCTGGTGAGATATTGTTGACCAGTATGGATGCTGATGGCACCAAGTTAGGCTATGACCTCGCACTCACGCGTCAAGTTGCTGACTTAGTAGAAGTTCCTGTGATTGCTTCGGGTGGAGCAGGAAATTGTGAACATATCCGTCAAGCTGTAACTGAAGGTCGAGCAGAAGCCGCTCTACTAGCTTCACTATTGCATTATGGAGAACTAACGATCGCGGAAATTAAAAATTATCTCAACAATAATCAAATTCCTGTGCGGTTCTAATCTTCTTCAATGCGACTTGCTCCTTTCTCATAGAGCTTGCAAATACCGCGCCGACTGATTTTGATAAAGTTGCAGAACATTTGAATATCAGGATTATCTGCAAAGTCAGGTGATGATTCTAGAAATGCGATCGCTTGAGTACGATTGCGATCAGACTTATAGAGAACTTCATAAGCCGAAAGGATAGTGCGGCGGCGATCGTGGCTGAATCCATTACGGCGCAAACCTAGTCTATTGAGACCAAATACCATATTTGTGTCAACAGCCATGCAATAGGGCGGGACATCCATACCGAGGCGAGTTTGTCCCCGAATCATCGCATAAGCACCGATCCGCGTGAATTGATGTACCACTGCATCACCGCCCATAAAGGCATGATCATGTACTTCCACATGCCCTGCTAACAGGACGTTGTTGACTAAAATCACGCGATCGCCGATCGCACAATTATGAGCAATATGTGCGCCCGTAAAAAACAAATTATCATTGCCAATCTTAGTCGCCGAGCCTTCTTTAGTGCCACGATTTACGGTCACATATTCGCGAAATATATTGCGATCGCCGATTTCCACAAAACTAATCGCCCCCTTATACGAAGTATCCTGCGGCTCAGAACCAATGATCGCGCCATAACCAATTTGATTATCATCACCAATCTTAGTATGCCCCGTCACGATCGCCCTCGCCCGAATCTCGCAGCGATCGCCGATCTCCACAAACTGATCCACAATGGCATCGGCTCCGATCAAAGTACCTACTCCAATCTTTGCGTCAGGATGAACAATGGCGCGAGGATGAATTGTAATATTGATATTGGTGTTATTTGACATGAAAATAGCAGGCTTAAAATCTTGCAAAAGCAATCAATAGTTTACACCAAAAAATTCTGCATCAATCCAGCCAACTGAGCGCAGTCACCTTCATTCAAATCCCTAGCCGTGATGATGATAATTGGAATTAAGGGAAAATCAGTTTGCAATCTCAACAAATGAATAAACTCAAATCCATCGATATTCGGCATCATCAGATCAAGCAAAATTAACTGGGGAATATAATCAGTCAAAATCTCTAAAGCTTCACGTCCGTCCTGTGCATCCATAACGAGACAGTTCTCTTTTTCGAGCATCCGTCTCAGCATGGCGCAAACGTTGACATCATCTTCAATTATTAACACTGATAACTGAGATTGTGGTTCAAATCGATATTTTGCAACTTCGGTAATCAGGCGATCGCGATCAATTGGCTTAAACAAATAATCAAGCGATAGAAGCCCTAAATCCTGTCGGGCGGGTGTCGGCAATAACAATGATTTCGGACAACTCGGTTGAGCTTTTTGAGTCACCTCCTCACAATCAATTGGCAAATAAACAGTGAAAGTCGCACCTTTCCCTAACTCACTGCTTACAGTAATATCGCCACCCATCATTTGACAAAGACGATAGCTAATCGCTAGCCCTAGCCCAGTACCACCATATTGTCGAGTGGTTGAGCTATCAGCTTGACTAAATGGTTGAAATAGTTTTTGGAGGTTTTCCGAGCTAATCCCAATCCCTGTATCACTAATTGTAAAGCAGAAATATTCACCTTGAATAGAAGCTTGTCGATTTACTTTAATTTGAATTTCACCTGATTTTGTGAATTTACAAGCATTACTGAAAAGATTTAAAAGAACTTGCCGCACACGAGTCATATCTGCCCGAATAATTCCTAGTTTCGGGTCACAGTCGATTTCAAGACGATTATTATTTTTGAGTAACAATGGTTGGATTAAATTACTGACATTTAATACAAGCATTGGTATATCAAAGTCGTCATAATAAATTTCTAATTTACCTGCTTCGATTTTGGTCATATCTAGGATGTCGTTAATCAAATTTAGCAAATGCTTGCCAGATTGATAAATTTTTTGAAGATCCTGACCAAAATCATTGAGACCCAACAAATCCGCATCTTCTTGCAGCATTTCGCTATAGCCGATGATCGCATTTAGAGGTGTGCGTAATTCATGACTCATATTGGCGACAAATGTACTTTTAGTCCGACTTGCTTCTAAAGCGCGATCGCGTGCTAGAGCAAGCTCTTCATTCATCAAGCGTAATGCTTCTTCGTCCCGTTTACGTTGCATCAATATCCCTAACTGCATCGCGATCGTTCCAATCAAACCCACCAATTGCTGATCTCGATCATTGGAAGACATTGTAAAAAAAGCCATGATTGCTACGACATGGGTATCAGCACTGACAGGAAGCGCCAACCCTGATCGTAAACCACATTCCATGGCAGGATATTTACGGATAAAGTGTGATTCTGATTCTAGAGAAATATCCCAAATCCATTCGGGTCGTTGGTGAATCCAAACTCGCCCTGGAAAACCTATTCCCGCAGAAAAAGAGATTTTTTCGCTGTATTTGCGAAATTCTTCTAATCCTTGAATACTGCTATACCATGCAGGACTACATACTAAAACTTGCCGATCATCAGATGGTATCCATGCTTCACCATAGTCCCATCCTGTAAACTGGCAAATCTTGGTGAGTGCGACTTCTAATGCTGATTGAAAATCACGGGCAGCACTGATTTCCAAAGTCAAGCGTTGTAATAATTGCGATTCTTCTTCCGCCCTTTTTCGCTGGGTAATGTCTTGAACCGTGCCTTCAAAACTGATCAGAGTTCCCTCGCGATCGCGAACGGCGCGGACATTCTCAGAAATCCAAATTTTTGTACCATCACGGCGATAAACCTGCGACTCAAAATTAGAAACTGTGTTACGAGAATGTAAAATATCGATAAATTCTTGACGGCGCTCTGGATTGACATAAAGCTGATTAGCAATATTAGTAACATTATCAATCAGCGATTGCGCCGAAGGATAGCCATAAATTTGCGCCAACATCGGATTAGCAATTAGATAACATCCATTGATTGTGGTCTGAAAAATTCCCTCGATCGCATTCTCAAAAATACTTTGATATTTAGCTTCTGCACTTTGAAGATCGTTGCGGAGTTTTGAGGTTCTTGACTTCAATAATTTGTGGGTTTCCGTCGCCTGCTGCACGACTTGCCATAACTCTTCCACTTGGTAGGGCTTAGTGATGTATTTAAAAACTTTTGATTGATTAATAGCCTCGACTAGATCGCGGATATCAGCATGTGCAGTTAAGATAATTCGTAAAGTGTCAGGATAGGTTTCGGCAACTTGACTCAAAAACTCAGTACCCGACATCATTGGCATTTGTTGATCTGAGACAATTACCCCAATATCTGGCTGCTGCTCTAAAATCTCTAAAGCCTCAAATCCATTCTTGGCGCGTAAGATTTGATAATCTCGATGAAAAATACGCTGAAGTAAATCTAAGTTGTCTACTTCATCATCAACAATTAATAATTTAGTTTTTTGTAAGCTGTCGATCATAAGTATGCTTGCGAGCTGGTTTTCGCTCTAAAATAATCAATTAGCCTTGATCTGTCATATCTAGTAATTAAAGCAAAAATATAATATGAAAATTGTAGTGACGGGTGCTACGGGGTTTGTCGGCATCAAATTAGTTGAGCGGTTACATGCTCTGGGCGATCGCATTGTGGTTCTAGCTCGCAATCCTCAAAAAGCCAACCGTCAGTTTCCTCAAGAATTTTTCCCCAACGTTGAAATTATTGGCTACAACCCATTATCACTTGGCGACTGGACAACTGCGATATCGGGCAGTGAAGCCGTAATTAATCTTGCGGGTGAACCTCTCGCGGGTGTGCGCTGGACTGATCAACGCAAGCAAGAAATCCGTGATAGTCGTATTCTAACCACAAAAATATTGGTGGAAGCGATCGCCAAAGCTGATGTCAAGCCTCAAGTTTTAATTAGCGGTTCAGCGATCGGTTATTACGGCAGTAGTCTCGATAAGACTTTTGATGAATATAGTTATGCGGGTAACGATTTTTTGGCAAATGTCTGCAAAGATTGGGAGGCAGCCGCTGAGCCAGTTACTGGTTTAGGTGTGCGGCTGGTTAAGCTGAGAACAGGAATTGTGTTGGGAATTGGTGGGGCGATCGCAAAAATGTTGCCGATCTTCCAAGTTGGCGGTGGCGGCAAAATCGGCACAGGCAAGCAATGGTTTTCATGGATACATCGCGATGATCTAGTCGAGTTAATTATCTTTGCGCTGACTAATGCTCAGGTTACAGGCGCATTCAATGGTACAGCTCCTCAGCCTGTTAACAATACTGATTTCACGATCGCTTTTGCCAAAACACTTAAGCGTCCTGCTTTTTTACCCGTTCCTGCGGCGGCTCTGGTTCTCCTATTCGGCGAAAGTGCCACCGTTTTATTAGATGGTCAAAGAGTTTTGCCACATAAAGCGGAGATCAACCAATTTAAGTTTAAATATCCTGATATTAATAGCGCCCTAGTCCAAATTTTCGCCTAAAAAAAGAGGAGATTCGCTAATCGAATCTCCTCTTTTTTTATTATGGGCCGAGATGGATTTGAACCAACGTAGCTTACGCAGCGGATTTACAGTCCGCCCCCATTAACCACTCGGGCATCGACCCCCTGCTTAGTTGTTTTCTAAGCGATTCTAATCATATACATTTCTGGCAATACTTGCAATATCTATTTCAAAAAAAAGTAAAAGATTGCTAAGTCAGTCTTTTACTTTTTTTTGAAATAGCGAAAACCGATAGCGATCGCACTCAAAAAAATGATGCCCATGATTCCTGCGATTGGGTTGCCATTAATACCTGTGATCCATTCAGGCACAGCACCTGACGGCTGGAGCCAATGGGTGGTATTGACAATGTAATAACACCAAATCAAACCACCATGCAAACCGATCGCTACTCCCAATCGGCGATCGCATCTGCGCCGCGCCAGTACCAGCGCCACAGAGAGAATCACCAAACCGACAAATTGGCTCCATGTCGCCAAAATTACATTGAGCGGTTTGATGAAATGTAAAATCGCAAAAACGAGACTACAACTAATTAAAGCTATATTTTGGGAATAATCTCGCTCTAATTCTGAGAGTAGCCAACCGCGAAATAGCATCTCTTCAGCAAAAGCGACCCCAATCGAAGTTAATAATCCAGGGGCGATCGCACTTTGCCAATCGACAGATTTGACCGTTTGCCAGCCAAAAGCTACTTGCAGCACAAAAAATATAATTAGCGTTACGCAGCCTAAACCCAATCCAAACAAAAAATCACGCCCATTCTTAGCCGTGAAAGATAAGCCATAGTAGCGAAAAGGATGAGCATACTTAGAAATCTTGCGTCCCCAAAACCAAATTAATCCTAAAAATTCGCAATACAACAAAATAGTCAGAGCTACGCCAACCGCCTCGCCCCAGACTAGATACATCGGTGCAGCGATCGGTAGCCACAGCATTAGTAAAGTTAATAAAAAAAGTACGACTCGTACAGGAGCTTGATAAGAGTTTAGGCGCTCAAAATTCACAAAAAAGTCTCTAATTACAAAAAATCATTTTGTGTCGCGCCAAGCGCGACACAAATAGCTTATTCTTCGGGTTCAATTGTGCTGGTCAAACCCTTGCTCTGTAGCCCTTCACAATAAAATTCGGCATGTTCTTGTACGCAAATAATCACTAGCGCACAGCCATCAGCATGAGCCGCCATCATAATATCAACGGCTTGCGGCTGAGTGAGACTGACGACTTCCATTAAAGTTTGGACGACATATTCCATTGAGTTAAAGTCGTCATTGTGCAGTAAAACTCGATATCGCGGTGCGATTTTGCGAATCGTTGCTGGACGGGTAATAGTTTCAGTAGCCATAATATAGATTGCCTCAAGTCTTTATACATTATAGATAGGAAAAACTTAAAAAGCAAAGTAGACACTTCGCGCCCACTTTGCTTTTGATTAGAGATTAAGGCGGCGCGAAGC
>JANXUJ010000051.1 GCA_025356295.1 Cyanobacteriota bacterium | reverse complement strand
TCCATCGTATTGACATGAACCTCGCAAAAGCCATCACCATCTTCATCTCTTGCATATTCTCCCACGCCATGACAAACAGTTTTGTGTGCATAGCCCCAATCCTGTAAGGGATTATAGATAGCATATTCGTCCGTGTAAACCATAGTACCAAGGGCAATCGTTCCTTTAATTAGAGGCTCAATAGTTCGTTGTTGGACATTTTCTAACATACGAATTACGACTTCACCGCCGCGCTGAATCATGCCAAAGATGGGTGGCTTTTCTTTCTGGAGTGTCCCCCGCCCCTGAATCCCTTTGAGCCGATTACGCCTTCCTTTGCGCCCTTTTTTTTGACTTCTTCGGGTTTACCTTTGTGTCCTGCTGTCACATATACCTCATCGCACTCAACTGCCCCAGATAAGTTTACTTCAGGCTTGCTTTGGTCAATACCTTCTCGCAATTGGGTTGTCATATCCTGCACCACGTCCTTATCTAAATCTAGTTCTTGGGCGATTTGTCTATTTGAGAGGTTTAATCCCATCAAGTACAAACACAATATCCACATCCGTAAGGGTTGATGGTGTCCTGTGAATATTGTGTCGGTTAGATCGTCAAAGTTTGTGTTGCAAGTTTTACACTGGTATCGCTGACGGGCAGGCTGCGTTTCATCTTTGCCTCGCTTTATTACCTCTGAGCTTTTACATTTTGGACAGTGTATTCCTGTTGTCCATCGCATTTGACGCACTGTTTCGTAACATTTTTCGTCATCGATTAGATGGGGTAAGTTCACACTCAGCATAGGGGAGCAGCTTTTGAATTTTGCTACAATTTTATCAATTTCTTCCTTTATTTCACCTCCCCGAATCACCTATTGTGCCCTTTCTTTATTGATATTAGATCGCTAGAACAGGCTTTTTATTCAAAATACCAGGGTACTCAAGTTCAGGATAAAGCGGGAAGCGATCGCACAAAGTTTGCACTCTCGCCAGACATTCTGCTTGAACAGCATCACTATCTGGACTTAATAAGCGATCGGCGATGATATTACCGATTTCGCGGAAGTCAGCTTCTAGCAATCCGCGTGAGGTCATCGCAGGTGAACCGAGGCGCAAGCCACTGGTTACAAATGGTGATTCGGGATCGAATGGAACTGTATTTTTATTAGCGGTAATATTCACACCGCTTACGAGCAAGTCAGCGACTTTACCTGTCATGCCGATGGAACGAAGATCGACTAGCAACAAGTGGTTATCGGTACCATTGGAAACCAACTTAAATCCGCGCTGTTGCAGTTGGGCAGCAAGGGCTTGGGAGTTAGCAATTACTTGTCCAGAGTAAGTTTTAAACTCAGGACGTAATGCTTCGCCAAAAGCGACAGCTTTTGCCGCGATGACGTGTTCGAGTGGACCACCTTGTGAGCCAGGGAAGACCGATTTATCAAACTTTTTACCAAGTGCCGCATCGCGAGTCATGATCAAACCACCACGAGGACCGCGCAGAGTTTTATGAGTAGTGGTAGTGACAACATCGCAATAAGGAATCGGATTGGGGTGATGTCCTGAGGCGATGAGACCTGCAATATGCGCAACATCAGCCATCAGGTAAGCGCCAACTTCATCAGCGATCGCCTTAAATTTAACGAAATCAATAATCCGAGGATATGCGGAGTAACCACAAATGATTAATTTTGGTTTGTGCTTTAGAGCAAGATCGCGAATCAAATCAAAATCTAGCTGTTCGGTCTCTTTATTCAATCCATAATGGACTTTGTTAAACCACATCCCTGACACATTCACAGGCGAGCCGTGGGTCAGGTGTCCACCATGAGACAGGTCCATTCCCAAAAAGGTGTCCCCTGGTTTAAGCAGTGTCAAAAACACCGCAAAGTTTGCCTGTGCGCCAGAGTGTGGCTGGACATTGGCGTGGGCTGCACCAAATAATTCTTTGATACGATCAATGGCGATCGATTCGATCTCGTCTACAAACTCACAACCACCGTAATAGCGCTTATGAGGCAGTCCTTCAGCATATTTATTAGTCAATACGGATCCCTGTGCTGCCATAACTGCAAGGGATGTAAAGTTTTCGCTAGCAATTAATTCAATATTATTGCGCTGTCTCTCGATTTCTTTACCGATAAAGCCTGAGACAAGCGGATCAGATGCGGCGAGGAGAGGAAACAAATTAGTCATTTTTCTGAACTTTTATGCTGAATGTCTGAAATTAATGCGATCTGAGTCGGTGATTGTGCGATTAGCAAGAACAAAAATACTCATTGCTATGCTAGCACGCGAGGCTAAGTAGCATTCGCTTCGAGTTATCTACATGGGTATTTGAATAATAAATTCAGTACCTTTGCCGATTGTAGAAGCGCAAGTTAATTGACCTTTATGCTTTTTGGTAATTATTTGATAGCTAATTGCCATGCCCATACCTGTACCTTTACCGACAGTTTTTGTTGTAAAAAATGGATTGAAAATTTGCTGTTGAATTGCTTCAGGAATGCCAGCACCATTGTCAGCGATCGCAATTTGCACATAGCGATCGCTAATAATTTTCGTGCTAATGCTAATAAAAGCATGGCAATTAGAGTGTTGATCTATTAGCTGATCAGGGATCAAATTTAACTGAACTTCTTCTATGGCATCAATTGCATTTGCCAAGATATTAATAAAGACCTGATTTAATTGACCAGGACAACAATTTATTAGAGGTAAATCGCCATATTGCTTAATAATTTGAATTGGCTGAGAACTGGATTTAAACTTGAGGCGATGGTCAAGAATTAGCAATGTATTGTCAATCCCCTGATGAATATCTACCGCCTTAAATTCAGCTTCATCCATATGCGAAAAATTTTTTAGAGAAAGTACAATCTCACGGATGCGATTAGTTCCCACTTCCACTGACTGAATAATTTTGAGTAGATCATCTTTGACAAATTCTAATTCAATGTCTTCCGCCATCCTCTGCATTTCTAGATTCATCTCTGGGTAACATTGCTGACTAAGTTGGATAAATGTTAACAAGTTGACAGTGTAAGTGCGTAAATAGCTGAGATTGCCATGAATAAAGTTCACAGGATTATTGATTTCATGGGCAATTCCTGCAATCAGCTGCCCTAGAGAAGACATTTTTTCAGCTTGAATAAGATGAACTTGAGTTTTTTGGAGATCGATTAGAGCTTGCTCTAATTCAATATTTGACTTTGTAAGCTCGCCTGTACGTTCCGCGACTTGCCCTTCCACAGTTTTGAGCAATTCTCGCAATTGATTATTAGCTTGTAATAGTTCTTCAGAGCTTAACTCTAGTGAACGCTCAATCATCAGATGATCATCATCGTACTGACAATAAGCTTCATCGACGGCGCTAAGAAAGTCCTGCCATTCTGGAGGAACAGAACTTATATCTCCAGAATATTTGCTAAGGTATTTTCTTAGTTGACGCTGAAGTAAGCGGTGCATTGGCGTTAACAAATGTCTATTGTTCTTGAAAAGTTGTGATCGTCATGGTTTGATTATGCAGCTCACAGCGATCGCCTAGAGCCGCAGGGGCAATTTCGCCATAGGAATAAAAACCAGTTAAGATCGTTGATGATCCCATAACCTCGCGTACTCCTTCCACTTCTTCCTCAATGCGCTGCTTTAATAGTAGTTTACGACCAACACAACTGATCAAAATAGCTAAGTCTGGGGAACCAGCAATATCGCTCAAGCTGGTCTGAGCGGCGGCGATCGCCCCATCCACCAAGCGATTAAAATTAGACTGCATAAATCGGACAATACTACCCTCAGGCACATCACCTGCAAATATCAAGTTCTGCTCTAATTCATCCACTGCTAAGATCGTGCGTACGACTGAATGATCGCCTGTGGCATCACATAAACTCAGTGGAAACAGCAGTCCCGTTGCAGGAAGTCCAGAGGCATAATCCCCTAAATATTTCTTATATAAATTTAAGGCGGACATCCCATCAAGTTCGTACAACACATTACCTTTGGACTTGGTAATCATGCGCTTTGGACCAAAAGCTGTCCATCCGCCTAAGGAGCCATAGCCAATTTTAATGCGATCGCCATATATCGCGATCGCCCCAATTAGTCCACTTTCAACAAACTCATCCCAAATCACTAAAGTTTCTTGAAATCGCGAACCATCACCCGCTAGCCCACCTGTAATCGTGACTGCATCGGGTAACTGCGATCGTAATCCTGCAATCAGATCGCTACCATTAACACCTAACCCATCAGACAACACAAATAGATGGACTAATCCTTCTAGCTCAAATTTTTGAGCCAACATCGCTCCCGCCTCAAAGCTATTTGCTGTTTCGGCTACACGCAGATAGTTCCCCTTAACTTGCGTATGTTCAAACTCGATCGCTGTTGCTACAATCGTGCCATCAGTGACTTGAGTATTATAAATTTCTCCTGCTGTAGAACAACCTAAAATGTGAGCAGTAGGATATATGTCTCTCAGATATGGGAAAGAGCTTTCGGTTTTGAGAATATCTGTTCCTCCAAATACGAGTACCAAATGAGGAGATAAGCGGCGGCTAGATAAATTATCCCAGCCTTTATTCACTGTCCATCGAAGCTGTTCAATTTGCATATTTACTTGCGAAAGCTCTATAAAAATTGATCCAGTCTAGATGATTTTGGCATTCCCCATGCTAGAACGACAGAAATTTCTGATTTCGCTTAGCCAGGCAAAAAATTTTCATCAAGAACTTGCTTAGGAGTAAAGGGAGCGTTTACAGGGAAGCTTTCTAACGCTAATCTAGTCTCAATTTTGGCTTGTTTTCTGGCATTTTGATAACACTTATCAAATATTTGCAAGTAATATCTTTGTAAACTAGGACTAGCTTCAAAATATTCATCTACGCGACGTCGATGTTCTGCAATACTTTTTTCCCAGCTTCTTGTCCGTTTGTGAGGTTGATATTGCCACTTAAGCAAATGTAATAAAACTACAACTAAATTACTGCTTAAAGCTAGTTTGTCACTATGCCCCATTGTCTCCACTTCTTCAAGTAAATTCACCACATCTAGCTCAGTTAGTCTGCCCTTTCGTAATAATTGGACTGTGGCTTCCACCCATAAATTAAAGTCACAGTCATAGAGTTTACTGAGTAAATCAGTGGTGATCGCTGTTTCATTAGTACTCTTTATCTCCAAGTAAGTCTGTGTCATCAGCTTCTCCTAAAGTTTTATTTGTAGCCAATTCGAGGCTAACATAAAAAAGATGGGGTTGCTTCGCAACCCTCTCAAAAATTTTATTGATATTCTAAACCGCTAAGAATTTCTGGATTACTTCGTTGCTTAGTTCAGATGTTTTACCAGAAGCAACAATGCCGCCTTTCTGCATCGCATAATACCAATCAGCTTGGCGCACAAAATGTAAATGCTGCTCTACCAACAAGATAGAAATACCTGTGGTTGCGATGATATGCTTTACCGCAGCTTCTATCTCTAAAATAATTGATGGCTGAATTCCTTCAGTCGGTTCATCGAGAATTAATAATTTAGGTTGTCCCATTAAGGCGCGCGCGATCGCCAGTTGTTGTTGTTGACCGCCACTAAGGTCGCCACCCATCCGACTGAGCATTGATTTCAGGACTGGAAAGAGATCAAACACCATATCCAAAAGATTTTGTCTTACCGCAAGACTAACGGGTCGAGATTCTAAACCGAGTAAGAGATTCTCCTTTACGCTCATCCGAGGCATCACCTCTCGACCTTGTGGTACATAGCCCACACCCATTCTGGCGCGTTGATCAGGCGTGAGTTGAGTTATGTCTTGTCCAAAGAAAGAGACATCTCCCGCTCTTGGCTTGAGCAGTCCCATGATCGTTTTTAGCAAAGTGGTCTTACCAACGCCATTACGCCCAATCAGACAGACCATTTTGCCAGAAGCCACGCCCATATCGACATTACGCAAAATATGGCTCTCACCGTAATAAACATTGAGATTATTGAGTTGTAAAATCGGATCATAAGTGTCTTCCATTATTCTTCCTCTTGATGTCCCAAATAAACTTCAATTACGCGTGGATTATTCTGCACCTCGTCAAAGTTGCCTTCACAAAGCACAGTTCCTTCATGTAAGACTGTCACCTTACGGGCAATCTGGCGGACAAATTCCATATCATGCTCAATGACGATGATGGAATGAGACTCGGCAAGTGACATTAAAAGTTCGCCCGTTTTCTCTGTTTCTTCATCAGTTAAGCCAGCAACGGGTTCATCAACGAGCAGCAGATCGGGAGATTGAGCAACTAACATCCCGATTTCTAGCCATTGTTTTTCACCATGGGATAAAAACTCCGCTTTCATCTCAGACTTGTGCATTAGTCCAATTGTCTTTAAGAGATCATTCACTTTCTGTTTTTCGACTACCGATGGCGGCTGAAACAGTGTGGAGAAGACATTCTTATTCGGATTACTAGCTAGTTCTAAATTCTCTCTGGGTGTGAGATTTAGGTATATGCGCGGAGTTTGAAACTTGCGTCCGATTCCCATTCTGGCGATTTGATGCTCAGCAAGCGATCGCGTATTTTTGCCTTTAAACCTCACTTGTCCTTCGGTTGGCTTCACTTTGCCAGTAATCACATCTAAGAATGTAGTTTTACCTGCACCATTGGGACCAATAATCACTCTTAATTCACCTGACTCCATCTCAAAGTTCAAGTGATTTATGGCTCTAAACCCATCGAAGCTAACCGTGACATCTTCAATCTCTAAGATTCTGCCGCTCATTCTGCACCTCTGCATCTAACTCAAGACTTGGATATGTGACCGTCGGTCTACCGACAAAAAATCTTTTAAACAATAGTAATCCACTGGTGCGACACCAACCGACTAGCCCATCGGGTAGAACCATCACCACGATCAAAAATATCGCGCCTTGAAAAAACAGCCAA
Source organism: Cyanobacteriota bacterium (assembly GCA_025356295.1). Lineage (GTDB taxonomy): Bacteria > Cyanobacteriota > Cyanobacteriia > Pseudanabaenales > Pseudanabaenaceae > Pseudanabaena. The sequence goes on along the minus strand of JANXUJ010000051.1, from coordinate 32,787 downwards.
ATTTCGGGGAACTGCTCACTGAGTATGCTTTTAGCAAAATTCACTAAGATTGTGCCGATTAATGCACCGATTAAAGTAGCCCGACCGCCCACTGCGACCCAAATCACCATTTCAATTGAAAGCGCAATATCCATTGACTTTGGCGAAATGATTCCAGTTTGCGGCGTAAATAGAGCGCCGCCGATCCCTGCTAAAACCGCTGAGATGGCGAATACTAAAACTTTAAACCCCGTGGGATCGTATCCAGAAAAACGAGCGCGGTTTTCATCGTCTCGCAGAGCGATCAATAACCTCCCAAACCTCCCACTGGTCAGCCATCGACACAGAACATAAGATAGTCCCAAAAAGATTACGGTGAGGATATAAAAAACTCGCTGAGTTTCAGGCGCATTGACATCAAAGCCAAAGATTGTCTTGAAGTCAGTGAGTCCATTTGTGCCGTTGATATATTGTTGCTGTCCGTTAAAAAAGTTGAAAAAGATGATCGTTGTCGCTTGGGTGAGAATGGAGAAATATACGCCACGGATGCGATTCCGAAATACTAAGTATCCTAAAATGGCTCCCACGATCGCAGGAATAAGGACGATCGCTAAGAGAGTAAATTGGAAAGAATAGAAGGGTTCCCATAAAGCAGGAAGCTTAGTAATGCCGTAAAGGGGCATGAATGAGGGTAACTTTTCAGTTGCATCGGCTGGGAATTGCAGTTTTAAGTGCATGGCGATCGCATAGCCACCCAAGCCAAAAAACACGCCATGCCCTAAACTTAAAAGTCCTGTAAATCCCCAAATCAGGTCGATACCTAGCGCCACTATCGCCAAAGCCAAAAATCTACCTAACATGGTGATTCTGAAGGCTTGACCAGTCGCCTTGAAAATTTCAGGAACTACAAAAATTAATACTAAAGCGATCGCTAAGCCGACACCGAGTTCAATCAAGAGCGATCGCCACTTATTTTTAGATATATCCGTAGCTGTCGATGGAGTCGAAATATCTTCTATCATGCTTATATGTCCATTACAAACTGATGATCCTAGTCAGGAAAGGCAGTGCAAAGCACTGTCTTTCCTGAATGTCTATAACTCGGCTGAGCGTCCCTTTTGAGGAAACATTCCCGCAGGTTTATACTGTAAGAAAGCGACAATCATCAAGAACAGCAGTACTTTCGCCATGCTGGTAGTCCCAAAGAAAGTAAAAAAACCAGCTAATGGGCTATTAGCCCCTAATAAAGTCACAAAAGTCTGAGACCCTAGCAGATAACTGGTAATCCCGATCGCCATCGCGGCAGCAATACTACCAACCAGCTTACCGACACCGCCAACGACCACAACCATAAAAGTGTCAACGATGTAATTTTGACCAGTGTTTGGCCCCACAGAACCGAGGAAACTAACCGCACAACCAGCGATTCCTGCTAAGCCTGAACCAAGGGAAAAAGTAAGCGCATCAACGGTCTTAGTGGGAATCCCTAAACAAGAACTCATTTGACGATTTTGCATGACCGCTCGGATTCGCAGTCCCCAGGGCGATTTTTCTAAAAACAAATAAATTCCAATTACGCAAGCGATCGTCAAAACGATAATAAACAAACGCACATAAGGGAGTTGTAGAGAACCAATCGCTACACCACCTCTCAGCCATTTCGGTGCAGTCACATCCAAGTTTTGCGCCCCAAACCAAGGCTGGGTCGCCGCAATTTTGTAAGTCTGAGCGATCAAGACAGCCACAGTACTTGAAATTGCTAGAGAAAGTGGTAATAAAATTGCGATCGCCCAATTACGAATCGATTCCCAATTTGACCGCTTTTGCAAAATCCACACAGCGCCAAAATATAAACCGCTAAATATTACTAGCCCAGCAATAATCACCCAGTTTACACTCCGCACAAACTGTTGCAAAATCAAGCTCACGCCCCAAGTTGCCAACAAAGTTTCTAGCGGTCTGCCATAGAGATATCGAATTACTCCTTTTTCTAAAAGGAAACCTACTGCGGCTGTAACCAAAAAAGCTGCTATCAAAGCCACAAAAACATAATAGTCTAGCCAAGGTTCTCCTAGTTTTTTGAAGCCATTCTGCACCAAAAAAGTCGTGTATGCGCCCAACATCATCAGTTCGCCATGAGCCATATTAATCACGCCCATCAAGCCAAACACGATCGCTAACCCTAAAGCCGCCAGCAACAACACAGAACCTGTACTAATGCCATTAAATACGCCTTCTAGAAGGCGAAGAAAATTTTCTGTCATGACTCTATTTACTAAAAAATATGGATAGAATCAGAAATGCGACACCAAGTGTCGCATTTCACAAGCTAATTCGCAAACTAATTAATTTAAGAAGCCTTTAAGCTTTTTTAAACTTGCCGCCCTTAGCCTTATCTGAATAATCACAGGAGTATCCCTTAGTCTCAGCCACAAATTGGTTCCAAGGCAATGGTGCAACTGTCGCTTTAGTCTCATAGACAACCTTAAATTGACCTTCTGAAGTGACTTCACCAATCCGCACAAATTTAGAAAGGTGATGGCTATTTTCCATTGTCACCTTCCCTTCAGGCGCATCGAATGTTTGTCCGAGAGCAGCCATTCTCACAGCTTCGAGGTCTTCAGCTTTACCCGCTTTCTCGACTGCTTGCTTCCAAATATTGACGGCAATGTAGCCCGCTTCCATCGGATCGTTAGTGACGCGATCTGCGCCATACTTAGCTTTAAAAGCTTCAACAAACTTCTTGTTAGCAGGGGTGTCTACGGTCATGAAATAGTTCCATGCAGCATAGTGACCTTTGAGAAATTCAGGTCCGATCGCTTTGACTTCTTCTTCAGCAATACTGACAGACATTGAAGGATATTTATCAGCAGTTAGCCCAGCACCTTGCATTTGTTTGAAGAAGGCAACATTACTATCTCCATTGAGAGAGTTATAGATTACGCCGCCATTGGGTAGCGCTTGTTTTATCTTAGTGATGATCGGTGTAACTTCAGAGTTACCAAGAGGCAGATAATCTTCACCAACTACTTTACCGCCTGAAGCTTCTAACTGAGCTTTGATGATTGTATTGGCTGTGCGTGGGAACACATAGTCAGAGCCAACTAAGAAGAACTCTTTGCCTTTGTTTTTGAGCAGCCATTCTACTGAAGGTTCAATCTGTTGGTTAGGAGTGGCTCCAGTGTAGAAGATATTCTTCGAGCATTCTTGTCCTTCATATTGAACAGGATAGAAGAGAAGATGGTCTTTAGCCTCGAACACAGGTAATACAGCTTTGCGGCTTGAAGAAGTCCAGCAACCAAACACGACAACCACCTTGTCCTGCTCGATCAATTTCTTTGCTTTCTCAGCAAAGGTCGGCCAATCAGAGTTCCCATCTTCGACGATCGCTTCAATCTGTTTGCCAAGTACACCGCCGTTCTTATTGATTTCTTCGATCGCAAGCTGAGTCGCGTCAACTAGACTCTTTTCACTGATCGCCATTGTGCCACTCAGAGAGTGCAAGATACCAACTTTGATCTTGCCACCACTAGCTGCGACTGTGCTAGAAGCAGTGGGTGAAGCCGCAGTAGTGGCGGGAGTCGTGTTAGTAGCTGGGGCGCAGGCTTTGATTAAACTACTCACGCCGAGAGCCGCCGAGCCATAAACGATAAACTTGCGACGATTCATTTGACTGCTCATTGAAATTTAATGCCTCCAAACTTTGAGTAAACTTGATAAGAAAAACTAGGATGGAGGGTTAACCTCACTCCTCTCACATTAATCAATAACTTGAATAATTAATTAATCACCTATTCAATTATTTAAGTTAGTACTTTTTATCCTGATATAGTTAGCCTTAACTGGTTGTATTGCATGATACTTTTTATCTCAATAGCAAGCACCTACATTCTCTTCACAATAAACTCCCTAACTTTTGTTAAGCCTTCTTGGGTCTTGAGATTACTGAATACAAAAGGTTTACTACCGCGCATTTTTAGGGAATCACGCTCCATTACTCCTAAATCTGCCCCAACGTAAGGAGCGAGATCAATTTTATTAATTATTAATAAATCAGATTTCGTGATTCCAGGTCCACCCTTACGCGGAATTTTGTCACCTGCGGCAACATCAATTACATAAAGCGTTAAATCAACAAGTTCTGGACTAAATGTCGAGGCGAGATTATCACCGCCGCTCTCCACAAAAATCAAATCTAAGTCTGTAAATCGAAGTTCTAATTGCTCGATCGCGGCAAGGTTCATTGAGGCATCTTCGCGAATAGCGGTATGTGGACAGCCGCCTGTCTCCACGCCTACAATGCGATCGCGCTCTAAAGCTTCACTTCGTACTAGAAACTGAGCATCCTCTTGAGTATAAATATCATTGGTGACAACCGCAATCTGAAAATGCGATCGCATCGATTTGCAGAGAGAATCAACAAGCGCAGTTTTTCCAGAACCAACGGGTCCAGCAACTCCAACACGAAATGGTGACATAGAGATTTATCCTTGACTTATACTATTATGGAACCAGCTTTGCACCGCACATAATAACCTTAGAAGTTCAATTTCAGCTAGTCATGCATATTATCACACAGCGTTTATCCGCAGATTCAAAAAAACTTGTTGATCGAAAATCACTCTTAATTCTTGAGCTAGTTGCTGAAGATAGAACCCGCAGCCGTTATCGATTTATGACAGTCGAAGGAGAAGAAGTTAATCTCCAACTTCAGAGAGGCATAGTATTGAAAGAAGGAGATATCCTTGCTGATGAGCATAGTAAAGCGATCGTACTTGTTATTGCTAAGCCCGAACCAGTTCTCACTGTCACCGCAAAGCATCCTCTTGACTTTTTACGCGCCGCCTATCATTTAGGCAATCGTCATATTTCTTTAGAGGTTACAGAAAGCTATCTGCGTCTATCTCCTGACTCAGTTTTAGAAGATATGGTTTTGCAACTAGGATTGACGGTAACCAAGGAAACCCAACCCTTTCAACCAGAATCGGGCGCGTACCATCATCACCATGATCATTAATCCAGACTTTCTACAATTATTACGCCTACTGCAACTGACCAGTCCAGCTTTGCCAGTAGGCGCTTATAGCTATTCTGAAGGTATAGAATATCTATGTAGTACAGGGATTATCCAAACTGAGTCTGATCTATATGATTGGATAAAGAAAGAGTTGGGTTTGGGATTTATTACTAATGAAGCGGCGATCGCATTTCGCGCCCATCAAGCTATGCTCAGAGGAGACTTGCCTAGTTTAAACTATTGGAATAACTGGCTTTCGGCGACAAGAGAGAGTGAGGAAGTTCGTTTAGCGAGTTGGCAAATGGGACAATCATTAATGAAATTATGGTGTCAACTTCCAGATAGCCAATCTAAACAATTAATGATCAAGTCCAAACAAGAAGTGAGTGAGTCTTTGCCAAAAGCCAAAGAGAACTCGCAGGGAAAAGGTTGTAACTATGCGATCGCTTTTGGGATTGTTGCTGCGAGTTTAGAGATTGATGCTAACAATACAATAATTGGCTACATCTATAGCTGGTTATCTAATTTGGTTAGTGCCGCAGTTAGAGCCGTACCTTTTGGGCAAACGACTGGACAAAAAATCATATTTAGTTTAAGTGCTGATATTTTACAGGGTTCTCAATCTGCACTACAACGTTTAGATAACGAATTGGAATGGTGTGGTTGGGGAGTAAGTTTAGCTTGCGCTAATCACGAGACCCAATACTCTAGACTATTTCGTAGTTAAATCTAGGAGAAGTAAAGGCAACGTAAAACGTTGCCTTTACTTCTCCTAGATTAGTAAAGAGCCTACTAAACAAATTCAGCTTCGATAGTCTCAGGTTGTGATTGTGGTCGCGGATCGAACTCGAATAGCGAGTAAACAACATCACGGCGGATTTGGGTCATCATATCTAAAAAGATTTCGTAACCTTCGCTCTTATATTCAATCAATGGGTCTTTTTGTCCATAGCCACGCAAACCAACTGACTCACGCAAAGACTCCATTCCTTGGAGATGATCACGCCAGAGTGCATCGATGCGCTGCAAGATAAAAAATCGCTCAGCTTGGCGCATCAAGCCAGCTTGCAAGACTTCCACTTGTGCTTCTTTAATTTCATAAGCACGGCGGACTTCTTCACGCAAAAATGCTTGCATCTCTGGCAAGAACATATCATCAAGCTGTTCTGGCTCAAGGTCTTGTAAGAGATTTACAAATTCCTTAACCTTTTTTACCATTGCGGGGAGATTCCATTCTTCGGGTGGAAGTTCGGGATTGACATAGGCATTAACGATATCATCCATTGTCCGTTCGGCATACTCGATCACGCGATCGCGTAAGTTTTCACCTTCTAGCACACGGCGGCGCTCAGCATAAATAGCGCGGCGCTGATTGTTCATCACCTCGTCATATTCAAAGACTTGTTTACGGATATCGTAATAGTAAGTCTCGACTTTTTTCTGAGCGTTCTCAAGAGCGCTAGTTAACATTCCTGAGCTAATCGGCATATCTTCTTCTACGCGGAAAGCATTCATCAGTCCAGCCACGCGATCGCCCGCAAAAATCCGCATCAGGTTATCTTCGAGACTCAGGAAAAATCGCGTGGAACCAGGGTCGCCCTGACGACCGCAACGACCGCGCAACTGGTTGTCAACACGGCGTGACTCATGACGTTCCGTACCGATCACATGTAATCCGCCTAGTGTCGTTACTTGCTCATGCTCAGCATCAGTCACTGCTTCATATTCACGCTTAATTGTCACAAAAGCGTCTCGCAATTTTTGGATTACTTGATCCTCAGTGGGGGCTTTCTCAGAAGCTACTGCAATCATTTCTTCCGCTTCTAGTTCTGATTGGCTCATGCGACCGAGACTGCTAACTGCAAAATCAACTGCTTCTTTTAATAAAGTTTGCGCATCTTTAGAAAGTTCGCAGGGGTATAAACTGTCAGATACATTCCAAGTCTTGATCTTTTTGCCTTCGGATATCTCGCCAAAGCCTTGTCCTTTTTGAGGGCGATCGCCAAACATCCGCTGACCTTCATTGGTGAAGTCGCCGTCATCTTCAGGACGCACGATTTGCGGCATGAAATTTTCACGCACCTTCAGACGCGCCATATAGTCAGCATTCCCACCGAGGATAATATCCGTACCACGACCCGCCATGTTGGTGGCGATCGTGATTGAGCCTTTGCGACCAGCTTGAGCCACGATTTCTGCTTCACGCTCCACGTTCTCTGGCTTCGCATTCAATAGATTGTGCGGAATGTCTTTTTCAATCAGCAATCGTGCTAGGACTTCAGATTTTTCTACGCTGGTTGTGCCAATTAGCACAGGACGACCTGACTCATGCATCTCGCGACATTCTTCGGCAACGGCGCGCCATTTTGCAGCTTCAGTTTTGTAAACCACATCTGACCAGTCACCGCGTCCACTTTTTTGGTTAGTGGGCATGGTCGTGACTTCGAGGTTATAGATTTTGCCTAGTTCCGCTTCTTCGGTTTTGGCTGTACCAGTCATGCCACCGAGTTTAGGATAGAGCAGGAAGAAGTTTTGATAAGTAATCGTGGCAAGGGTTTGGGTTTCATTTTCGATCGCCGTTCCTTCTTTTGCCTCGATCGCCTGATGCAAACCATCACTCCAGCGCCGCCCTGGCATCACCCGCCCTGTAAACTCATCGACAATTGTCACTTCACCATCACGCACGATGTAATTTACATCCCGCAAGAATAATTCTTTTGCCTTAAGTGCATTAAACACATAGTGCGCCCAAGGATCAGCTTGATCAAATAAATCGGTGACACCAAGCAGATTTTCGGCAAGCTCAAAACCTTCATCGGTCATGACCACGTTGCGCTGTTTTTCGTCTACTTCATAATGGGTTTCTGGCTGCATTTGGGCAGCGATCGTCACCGCGCCGATATATTTCTCGGTGGGACGCTCGACCATGCCTGAAATAATCAACGGTGTACGCGCTTCGTCAATCAAGATCGAGTCAACTTCATCAATCACACAAAAGTTAAACGGACGCTGCACTACTTCTTCAATGCTGGTCGCCATGTTGTCACGCAAGTAGTCAAAACCAAGCTCACTATTGGTGGCGTAAGTAATGTCACAGCCGTAGTTTTTACGCCGCTCAAATGGCTCCATCGAGTTTTGGATCAAGCCCACCGACATTCCCAAAAATCGATGTACTTGCCCCATCCATTCTGCGTCACGCCGAGCCAGATAATCATTAACCGTAACTACATGAACGCCTTTACCTGAGAGAGCGTTGAGATAGCTAGGTAATGTTGCCACCAGAGTTTTGCCTTCCCCTGTCTTCATTTCGGCAATTTCGCCACGATGCAAGATCATGCCACCCAGCATCTGCACGTCATAATGACGTAGGCCCAAAACGCGGGTAGCGGCTTCACGCACAACCGCAAAAGATTCTGGCAGTAATTCATCAAGTGGCTCGCCTTGCTCTAGCCGCTGTTTAAATTCTGCTGTTTTTGCTTGCAATTCGCGATCGCTAAGCGCCGCCAAGTCTGGGGCTAGAGAGTTAATGAGAGCCACGTTGGGACGGATTTTGTCGAGCTTGCGCTTGTTAGGATCGCCAATCAGGTTTTTTAGGTTAAACATAGCTACCGAATGCATTTAAAACAGGGAATTGCGCCAAACGTGATATTTAATACGATTTTGGACTATACATTACATATTACTCGACTGTAAGGCGATCGCTATATAATGGCTGAATACTTTGAAATCTAAGACGAAATCTAAAATTTCTAAAATTTCTAAGATTAGATATAAATATCAAATTTCAAATTAGGTTTGGAACGGCTCGATATGCAAAGCTGCAAAAATGCAATCGAAGAATTGATAATCGCGGAAATTGACCTACAAATTTCGCGATTACCACAATATCGCTGTAACCAAATTAATTTAAGTGAAGTTGCTGCATATGCTCTAAATCGTCTCCCGCCGATGTATGCAACTTCAAAAGCAGGATGGGTCAGACAGCGCCAAAAAGCTGTAACTGAAATGAGATCGCAGATAGAGTCCACAGTTCGCCGCGCACTGGTCAGTGTCAAACCTGATGCATTGAGAGACTCTAGTCCATTGCCATCGCAAGAAGTCGCCAGTCATGCGCGATCGCTAATGTCTCTGCAACAACTCTTGGGTGCAGAAAATGCTACTTGGCAAGATATTCCCACGGCTCTAGAAAACGCATTAATTACGATCAAGCTCAAAAGTGCGGTGAGTAATACATACATTCATACAGGAAGGAAAGAAGCACTTTCAGGAAAAGATGAAACAGCTTTTGATCGCAAGCCACCTGAAATTTCTTGGAAAGGCAGACAAGTAGAGACATCCATATCTAGTTTGGATAAAGATGATCAGAAAGCCAAAGACTTTCAGACTTATATGGTGCAGGCAAACTATCAGTTTAGTAATGTCCTAGAAAAATTAGTACTGTCACTGGCGTATCATCAAATCCAAAAGTTACATCCCGCGATCGCTGAGACTATTGATTTGGGTGAAACTACTGCCTATGTATTAAATCGGTTGCCCACAATGTACGCGACTTCAGGCAATGGTTTTAAATCGTTGAGACAACGAGCGCTAGAAGTCTATGGCAAAGAGGTTGTGGCGGTGTTAAAAGAGGCGATCGCTGTTTGTGTAGAGGCTCCCAAATTAGCAAAATCCCCATTACCACTAGCTCGTTTTGAAGCCGAGGTAGAAGAAGCGATCGCCCAAGTTAGCTGGATTTTGCAGCGTGATGATATTATTTGGCGCAATGCTCCCTTTATTGTAGAAGAATGTTTGATTAAAGCTGTAAACAACGAGATTGAATGGCGTAAACGTAGCGATTATAACTATCCCTACAATCCATAGCAAAATAATTCATAGCAAATAAACCAAGAACTTGAATGCAGGGCTACTGCTGTTTATAGTGTTCTCGATCTCAGCTTTGTCCAAATATCTTTATATTGCAGCAGTGCTGACGCAGATAGAGGTGATATTAATTCACTCTTAGCGAGAATATCAGGTGAGAAAAATTTGATGGGATCAGATTTGACGCTGGCTGGAACTTGATCTAATTCGCTTGAGGTGCTGACTGCATCAGTCAAAGATGTAATCTGCGCTGTGATCGCAGGGGTAAGACAAAAATTCATCCATTCTGCCGCCGCGATCGCTACTTCACCTTTGGGAATTACCCAAATATCACTCCAGAGTGCGGTTCCGTCTTGAGGGATTACCACTTTGAGATTGGGATTTAGTTTTTTGGCTTTATACATATCGCTTGTCCATCCCACCGCCGCTAGCGTATCGTCAGCAAGCAGTGACTGCAAATAATTATCCGATGTATAAGTTAAAACTTGTGAATTTAAACTTTTGAGCTCTTGAGTAAGCGTGGCAATATCCTGATTTGCGGCTAAGTTTTCTTGTTGATAGGATTGCCCCATTTTTTTTAATACTAAACCGATTACTTCCCTTGCATCATCTGGCAATGTGATTTTCTGTTTGAGTTCCGATCGCCAGAGGTCAGACCATTGCTTAATCTCAAATTTTAATTTGTCACCTCGATAAACGATCGCCGTTGCTCCCCACCGATAGGGAATTCCCCATACCTGATTATTGCGAGTCACGCTTTGCTGCCAGATGGGAGCAAGTTTTTGCCATTGGGGAATTTTTTCCAGTAAATTGGGCGTGATCGGCTGAATCAATGAATTAGCGATCGCTATATCCAGCCAACTATCACCAATGCTGGTCAGATTTGGAGCCTTGTCTTTATTGTTGGTGGGATAATTTTGCAGTTCTTGCCAAAGTTTAGAAGGTAAATTCTCAGCTTTAAATTCTATCTTTTTTTGAGACGTAGCCTCAAATTGGTTAATAACTTTACTAGGAATCGCACCTAGCAAACCCGATATCCGTAAGCGATCGCGTTGATCGAAAGGATTTGATAATTGACATCCCCCGATAGATGCGATCGCTGCACCACCAAAAACCAAAAACTTACGCCTATCCATACATCTTTAAAAACATCTTCTCCACTTTACCAAAAATAAAGGCGGCGCTTTGCGCCGCCTTTATTTTTGGTTGTTTTTGATTTTTGCGAGTGAGAGCTATGTCTTACTTCTTATTTCACAAATGGGCGCATCAACAAATAGCCCGCACCAAAAGAGGTCAGCACGATCGCCACAATTGTGACAGTCAATACCCAACCACTCAGTCCAGACGCTTCTTTTGAGCTTTCTATAGACTCAGTGCGAAGCGGTCGAGAAGATACTTCTTCACGGATTTCTAACTTAGGTGCAGGTGGCGCTAGAGTATCAAAAACAGCAAAAGAGCTATCGTAATATAAAGTCTCACCGACAATAGGCTGCTCTAACGCTTGAGGCGATGACTCATGGGCAAGTTGTCTAGCTCTAGAGATCGCCTCTTGAATCGCATTAGTTGTCTGTTGTACGGCAACCTTGCGAGAGCTAGCTGTCGCTGGTTTATCAGTAGGACGGGGCTTAGATGCAGGAGGGCGACCTTGAGGCTGGGGATTACCTCTAGATGGTGCAGTATTAACTTGGGAAGCGGCGCGAATACCTGCTAAAACTTCTGATAACTTGGCATCGGGCAAATTTGACTGCGTGAGAATCGACTGAACGCGATCTGTGGATTGCGCGATCGCTTCAAACTCTTGCAGTAGCATTTGATTTTGCTTAGTCAGCTGCTCATTTTGCAACTGAAAAAAGGATAACTTTGCTTGAGAAGATTGCAACTCCGCTGCTAGCTCTCGGTACACCGTCACAGGTACTGAAGCCTGATAACCAGAAGTTGTGGGTTTAAGAACCGTGTTGGCTTGCATAGGCGACCGCACCATAGACTGTGAAAAATTTAGATGCGACTATATCATATGATCTACTACTTTGCTCGACTTATTGCCTAACAACCATGCTTTTATTACAATTCAGCACTTCTCACTATTGTCGTAAAGCTAGACTAGCTCTTGGCTATAAGCAAATTTTTTATCAAGTTGAGAACCTCACCCCATCTTTGCATATCCTCAGAGTCAAACCACTTTCAGGTTCAACTACTGTCCCTGTCCTCTTACCTCAACAAAAAAACTGTCCTGCTGTAGTATCTGAATCAAGCGAAATTATTCAGTTTTTGGAAATTTATCAGCCAAATCCACCCCTTTATTTTGAAGACTCTGCCTACCAACAAGAAGCACTAAGATTAGAAGCATATTTTGGTGAATCAATTGGCAAAGAATCGAGAGTTGTTTACTGTCAGTTTCGCTCTACTGACGCGGGCAAACAAATTGATCCTTCTTGGATAAGCTTGCTAACTATCCAAATTATTCGATTACGATATGGCATTAATGCAAAGTCGGCAGAAAGAGCGGCGCAGAAGGTTGCCGATGCGATCGCCCTATTAAGTGAATTTTGGCAAGATGGCTATCTGATCGGCGATCGCTTTAGTGTGGCAGATTTGACAGCTGCGGCTTTGCTTGCGCCATTAGGTTTAATTCCTGCTTATCGCCGTGACTATCCTTGGTTATTTGAGCGGATTACTGCTATTCATCAGCTTTGTAATGAGCCATTACCCAAAAATTGGCAAACTGGGCTTGGCATAACTTAACATTCAGGTTTGCTTGTAATTGTTAAGCTACAAATAATTAGGTTGTTAATTAGGCTTTTTGAGGCAATTAGTGCGAGTAGTCATATGGCTGTTAATGTTAGTGAATCTTTGTTTGAGCAGCTTCTCGAATATTTTCGAGCGAGGACAGAAGCAAGCGATCTCGTTGCTCAAGATTTGCTAAAAACCTTAGAAACTTTGTCATCTAGTAATGCTGCGATTAGTTCTGAGCCTAAGTCAAATGGCGATCGCGTTGACAATCTAACATCTCAATTTGGACAAAAGCTATTTGACACATGGAAAGAACTAGCCGATTTACAAGTCGGTGAGAACTATTGGAGCTATCCTGTCATGTTTGAAGACCTCGCCGAAACTATGGAAATATCCATAGATAGATTTGTGCAATGTCTAGCAACTATCCAGATTGGTAGTTTGCAGCTTATCCAAGGACGAGGATACAATTACCAAATAAATGGACAGCAAGCGGCTTCCTTAACTTTTCATTCTGCTCCAACCCTAAAGAAAGCTGCTATTCCCAAGGTTTCTGATAACAAGCAAGAGCTAGGTACAAAAAGTAAAAGTTTTAAAGTCGGCGATCGCGTATGTGTAAATGCCAATCGTCAACAATATGCCAATCATAAAGGGATCGTAGAGCAGGTCATCAGTGTGAGTTGTCGGGTCAAGTTAGATAATGGCTGGACAGCTTTTTTACCTAATCATTGTCTAGACTTAATTACATAAAATCTAAAATAAATACTTCTACGAACTATGGAAAATCTCACCTTTGAAGAAGCGATCGCCTATACAGAAGCTTTACTTTCACGCAGCGACTTAGATGACTCGCAACTAGAATCAGAAATCGCGACCCTTATAAAAACAGCAAATGGAGCGCGAGGTTTTTTTGTATACTTCTTAACTAGCGAATGGGCAGATACCCCTAACTCTGGCGTTATTAAAGCATTACAATCTGTCCCCAACGCGATCGCGGAACTCCTTGTCAAAAACCTCGCTATGTCCACCGCAATGGCGATTATCCATCAACGAACTGAGAATATAGAACTAGCGCAAGGTTCTGATCGCGTAGCGAAGCGAACTGCACTTTTAATTAAAAAAGTTGATTTGGCAGAAGTTCGGGAAATCGCTCTACAAATGCAGAAATCTGCAAACACAAACGCTGGAGAATATATATCTTTCTTTAAAAAATGGGGCTACGATGCCGAGCAAAAACAAGCGATCGCCAGCGTATTAACTCAAACATTAGCTCATGTTTGAAGAGGCGATCGCGCAATTTAACAATGGCGATTATTATGCTTGTCATGACACTTTAGAAGCGATTTGGAATGACTCTTGGCAAAGCGATCGCGCTTTTTATCAAGGCATATTACAGATTGCAGTTGGCTTATATCATCTCCAAAGCCAAAACTGGCATGGAGCCACAATTCTTTTAGGTGAAGGCACAAGTCGCTTGCCAGCATATCTTCCTGAATATCAATCCATTGATGTTGAAAATTTACTAGAAGACAGTTTGCAGATATTGCGAACTGTGCAAACAACTGGAAAACAAGGAATGGCAGACCTCTTAACAAGAATTGATCAGGGCGATTTAAAAATCCCGAAAATAACTAAATGTAATCATGACTTGGGAACTCTCTGACCTCTTACGCGCGATCGCCACAACTATCGTCATTGGCATTCATGCCTCTCATCATTGGTGGTTTGGCGTAAATGATACAACTAGCATTAATCCAGAAATCTTGATTAGCACGTTGATCAATCAAGTCGGACGCTGGACAGTGCCGATGTTTGTGCTTTTATCAGGCTTTGCCTTAGCCAAATCTGAAGAGAAACGTCCTTTTAATCTCAAAATCTTTTTTCAACGCCGCCTCTGGCGAATCGTACCACCATATATTTTATTTACTATGCTTAATGTCGTTGGGCGATCGCAGTTTTTAGCCGCTGATTGGTCTGGACAAGTAACGCAAATCTGGCAAGCGATCGCCACAGGTATGGGCGATTATCATCTCTACTTTTTAGGGATAATCATGCAATGCTATTTAATCTATCCATTATTACGCCGCATTAACTTCACCGCCAAGCGCCTAAGTATATTATTAATTCTCACTTTTGCCTTATTTAGCTTGCATTGGATATCCGCCACTTTTGGATATCTGCCAAATATCATCAACTTTTTACCCGATGGAAATCATGTGATTTATTGGTTATCCTATTTTCAAATTGGGATTTGGTTAGCCACAGATGATAACTGGACTAATCAGTTTGTCTCAAAATGGCGATCGCGTTCATGGGGATATATATTCGCGATTGCAGCTATTATCGAGCTAAGTGAGTTTTATTGGTTAGCAATATCTAAAAACTCAGCCGAAGCGATCGGACATTACACGCGCCCATCCGTGATTTTAATGAGTTTAAGCTTCCTGCTATGGGCAATCTCTTGGCAAAGTTGGCAGATCAAATCTTTCCCAATTTCTATCCAAAAGCTAGTCCAATTAGTTCAACCGCAAATCAAGATTTTCTCTAATGCCAGCTTTATTACTTATTTAATTCATGTGTGGATATTAAGAGCGATCGCACCTTTAGAAATATTCGGTGGGGTTCTATTTATGTCATTAGCTATAACTCTATCATGGCTAATTAGCATCAATCTATGGCGATTTCTCAATCACAAAGTGACTTCTATTGTTTAGATACATTCAATACTGCTGCCAAGTCATCTATTCGTACAGGCTTACTAATAAAATCATCCATCCCCACCAAAAGACATTTTTCGCGATCTTCCGCCATTGCATTTGCGGTCATTGCCACGATCTTAATCCTGTGACTAGATAAATCTGTCTCTATCAGCCGAATTCGGCGAGTTGCCTCTAATCCATCCATCTCTGGCATCTGCAAGTCCATCAAAATCAAATCGTAGGATTTATGTTCTAGGGCTTTCAACACCTCCACGCCATTCATCGCACAATCTGCTTGATAGCCAAGTTTTGCTAATAGCCGCAAAGCAATCATCTGATTAAATGAATTATCTTCAACCAAAAGAATCCGTAGAGATTGAGAATTATCTAGCTGACTTTCTTTTTCTACAACCGCCATAGAAGTCTTAGTAGTATTTATCACCTCATCTACTGCGATTAGACCAGTAAATAATTGTTCAACAGCAATATCAAACTGAAAAGTAGTGCCTTTGTCCAAAATACTACTTACTATAATGTGACTACCCAAAAAATGAGCGAATTGTTGACTAATCACTAAACCTAAGCCAGTTCCTGTTTGAGAAGCTTTCCCTGAGGCAGTCTGCACAAACGCTTTAAATAATTTATCTAGTTCTTCTGACGCAATTCCACGCCCAGTATCTTCTATCTCAAAATGAATAACTACTTTTGATGATATTGAATCAGCCTTTAGTAATGAAACACGAAGAGTCACATAACCCTTACTTGTAAACTTAATAGCATTCCCCAAAAGGTTCAACAAAATTTGCCGAATTTTACGCTCATCAGACTTAATATATTGAGGTAAATCGGGATGAATTGCAAAAATTAGCTTTAACTTCTTATCCTTTGCTCTGATTTGAAGCATCTCCTGAAGATTATTCAGGAACAAGTAAAAATCAAATTTCGTTTCTTCAAGAATGATTTTGCCTGCCTCAATCTTCGACATCTCTAAAACATCATCGATTAAATTTAGTAAATGTTCGCTACTATGACTAATAATATGGACATATTCCTCAAGATCATGAGTTAAAGAATCGTCATCATGCATCAATTGAGTACAGCCTAAAATCGCATTAAGAGGAGTTCTCAACTCATGACTCATCCGTGCTAAAAAACTACTTTTAGCCTGATTAGCCACTTCAGATCGCTCAGCCTCTTGCTTCAAAGCTTGCTGCGAAAACTCTAATGCTGCAAGCATAAGAGTCCCTCTCAACTCTAACGCCGCTTCGATTTCTACTTCTTCCCAATCCAATGACTTCGCTTTAACTGTTTCTTTCCATAGCTCAAACGATCTTCGTGGTGATGGGCTGAGATTATCACTATTGTCATCCGTCCCGATATCTAATAACTTACTTGGGTCTCCAGCCCAGTTGACGGTCTGGAGCACTTCCGTCCGAAACCAGATAACATGATAGGAAGTATGATTAAGCGAAATGGAAACAGCTAATAATCCACTTGCTATATCTGTAACTTCTATTGCTTCAGAATATGACTGGCTCAAGTGATTTGTATAAAAAATATCTTGAGATTTAGCTTGTATCCATGTAACTAACGAACTAATAAATGCTTGAGGAGGACATTGTCCAATTGAAGAAATGCGATCGCCCAGACATATAACCGCACCCTGAGCATTAACTAGATTTAGCAGACTATCTATATCTTGCATAAGCACGTCTTGGATAAACACATCTTGGATAGGGGCTTGGCTAATTGATTGGTTGCTATCAAGAATGTTTTGTTTTAATTTAGCTTGAATATCCTTGATTTTCTCTTGGGATTTTTTAAGCTGGATTTCATGCTTAGATACAATTTCTATAGACATAATTTGACCTAAGAATTCACAAGTCTTTCTTGTCTCATAGTCAATATATTTAGGAATAGGATGATGACAGACAATTAATCCCCATAGCTTATCTTCATTAATCAACGCAATTACGAGTGAAGCAGAAACTTTCATCTTTTGTAAGTACTTCACATGAAACAGAGAAACACTTCTAAGTGAACTAAGGCTGAGATCAAGAGGTTCTTGAGCCAGTGGATTGTTTGACGGGATGATCGGTACGGGTTGAGTATCTACATCAACGATTAGACGCAGCCATTTTCTGTGATAGAGTTCACGCGCGAAACTAGGAATATCCGAAGCTGGGTAATGCAAGCCTAGTAAAGGTTCAAGATACTGAGATTTCGCCTCCGCAATTACAACTCCACTATCATCGGGGTCGAATTTGTAGATAAGCACGCGATCGTACTTAGTTATCTTCTGTATCTCCTGTACTAATAGGTTTGACAGCTCAGAAAAATCTTGTGCTTTTCTGAGATTTGCAGTAGCAGCTTTTGCCAAATGATAAAATCCTAGACTGTCTTTGGAGCCTGTAAATAGAGGCTCTAGCTCTAAAATTAGCAATCCATCCGAACGATATACTTCCCCTTCAAACTGATATTTTTCACTTTTTATTTGAGCAGTTAGCCGAATTGGATTAAATGTTTCTAAATCTTGTTGAGAGAAAAGTGGTAGTAGAATTTCAATCTGGGATTGTGGAAACAGAGTGAGTAAAGGCTTGTTAACCAATGAACTTGCGGCAATACCAAAGAAGTGAATCGTATTCTCACTAATTTGAACAATTTCTAATTCCAACTCTTTGATAGCAATCAAAATACCATGGGGCTGAATATGTCCCAATAAATGAATTTTTTCGCGATCGCAAAGTGTGTAACCAAATTGTTCAGAAAAGTCAGATTGCGCTATATCCATTCTTTACTCTTGCCGCCTAATTCGCTTCATTCATACTCTAAAATATTCTAAACCTTCTTTTTAAAGATTGCTATACTCGCTGCGATCGCTCACAACAAACTTTTTTCAAAAAACTATAGACAAAATGCATTCTGTAAAGCTATAGTTGTTGACCGTGACTGAAAACAGAAACTAAGAAAACAAACTAATAATTTGAGTCTTAAGTCTGAGTCACCAGTTGGTATAGCAAAAGGTATCCAAGGATATTTATTCTATAGCAATCAACCCAAGAGATTGTGTTTCTCACGTCTAGTGTTTTGACTAGATATCTGTCGTAAGTCGTCTCGAAGCCCTCTAACCAGTCTTCAAAACAAATACTTCTTACCAAGATCGAAACCGATCTCTTTTGAGCCTGTCAAAAATCTGCAAGCAAGCGGAGCTAACCTTAATGACTGTCGGAATTCTCGGCACTAAACTTGGGATGACCCAAGTATTCGATTCGGACGGGAACGCAGTTCCTGTAACTGTTGTTCAAGCAGGACCCTGCACAGTTACGCAAGTCAAAACCGATACCAAAGAAGGCTATAAAGCTATTCAAATTGGTTATGGCAAGACTCGCGAAAAACTTCTGAGCAAACCAGAGCTTGGACATTTGAAAATATCAGGTTCTGAACCCGTAAAGCATCTACGCGAATATCGTCTAGATAGCGTAAGTGAATATACTATCGGACAAACTCTAGATGTTAGTCAATTCAAAGATGGTGACATCGTTGACGTGATTGGAACTAGCATCGGTAAAGGATTTGCTGGTTATCAAAAGCGTCATAATTTTGCTCGCGGTCCGATGGCTCACGGTTCTAAAAATCACAGGCAACCTGGTTCGACTGGAGCAGGTACAACTCCTGGACGCGTTTATCCGGGCAAGCGTATGGCTGGTCGTCTTGGCGGTAAACAAATCACTGTCAAGAAATTGATTGTCATCAAAGTCGATGCAGTGAACAATGTACTGCTGATCAAAGGAGCAGTTCCGGGTAAGCCTGGGGCATTGCTTAACGTCATTCCTACCGTAATTATCGGCAAGGCTAAGTAGTTTGTTCGTGAGAGTTTAAGTTATGCCTATAGTAAAAGATTGGACAGGGAATGAAGCTGGTGAAGTGAGTCTAGACTTGCGCGTTGCTAAAGAAGCAACTGCTAAAGGTCTAGTACACCGCGCCCTCGTTAGACAGCTAGCCAACGCCCGTCAAGGTACAGCTTGTACCAAAACCCGTTCTGAGGTTCGTGGTGGTGGTCGTAAGCCTTTTAAGCAAAAAGGTACAGGTCGCGCTCGTCAAGGTTCGACTAGGTCTCCGCTCATGCGTGGCGGTGGCGTAATCTTTGGACCAAAGCCTAGAGACTATGAAACCAAAATGAACCGCAAAGAGCGCCGTCTTGCTCTTCGCACCGCATTTATCAGTCGCTCAGCCGACTTGATTGTAGTTGAAGATTTTGCCATAAATCTTTCTCAGCCCAAGACTAAAGAATTGTGTCAGGCTCTTGAGCGCTGGGGTGTGACTTTGGGTAAGAAAACCTTGATCATCACTGAGCGTAAAGAAGAGAATGTAGTACTGTCTGCTCGCAATATTCAAAAATTGCAACTAATTGCTGCCGATCAACTTAACATTTTTGACATTATCAACTCTGAAAAAATTGTGGTGACTCGCTCAGCGATCGCCAAAATCCATGCAGTATATGGTGGTGATCAGAAGTTGGTAGCATCGGTCATAGATGCAGAATAACGGAATCTGACTAAAAGAAAGAAAATCATGGCTAAGATACCTACCAGTTTTGATCCTCGTCGCTTGCCCGACATCATTCGCCGCCCTCTGCTCAATGAAAAGGCAACCAGACAACTAGAGAGCAACAAATATACATTTGATGTTGTTCATGATGCTACTAAGCCTGAAATCAGAGCTGCTATTGAGAGTCTTTTCTCAGTCACAGTCAAGAAAGTAAATACTCACAACCCACCCGCACAAGCGCGTCGTGTTGGTAAGTTTGCAGGTAAACGCGCTCAAATCAAAAGAGCGATCGTTACCCTAGCTGAAGGCAGCAAAATCGATTTGTTCCCAGACGTATAAGCCACCAAGCTTAAAAAAAACAGAGAACCGTTCTTTAACAACATTAGACACTTATGGGCGTTCGTGCATATAAACCGTATACCGCAAGTACTAGGCAAACTGTTGTCTCTGACTTCGCGGAAATCACAAAATCAGAGCCCGAAAAGTCTTTAACCACTCACGTCCATCGTAAAAGAGGTCGTAACAATCGTGGTGTAATCACTAGCCGTAGACGTGGCGGCGGTCACAAACGTTTATACCGAATCATCGATTTTAAACGTAACAAGCGTGACATTATTGCCGAAGTAATTGCGATCGAATACGATCCCAACCGCACTTCGCGGATTGCTCTTCTTCAATACGAAGATGGCGAAAAACGCTACATTCTTAGCCCCAAAGGAATGGCTGTCGGCAATAAAATTCAAGCTGGTCAAAGTGGTATTCCCTTTGAAATCGGCAACGCTATGCCCTTATCGAATATTCCACTCGGTACGATTGTGCATAACGTAGAGATGACTCCGGGTAAGGGCGGTCAAATCGTGAGATCAGCTGGTGCTGGCGCTCAAATCGCTGCTAAAGAAGGTGATTTTGTCACCCTTAAGCTTCCTTCTAGCGAAGTTCGCATGATTCGCAAAGAATGCTTTGCAACTATCGGACAAGTGGGCAACCTTGACCACAGCAATATCAGTCTCGGTAAAGCTGGTCGTAGTCGCTGGTTAAATCGCCGTCCCAAAGTCAGAGGTATGGCGATGAACCCCATCGATCACCCTCATGGTGGTGGAGAAGGTTGCGCTCCTATCGGACGCAGTGGTCCTGTTACGCCTTGGGGTAAGCCAACCTTGGGCTACAAGACTCGCAAGAAGAAAAAGCTCAGCAATGCTTTGATTGTTCGTCGTCGCCGCAAGTCATCGAAGCGCGGTAAGGGCGGACGTAACGCTTAAGATTTATATCTTGTGCAGTTTGAGAATTAAAAAGTACGGAGAGTACAGATTATGACGCGATCGCTAAAAAAAGGTCCCTTTGTTGCTGATCACTTACTGACCAAAATTGAAAAGCTCAACGCTAAAGGCGAAAAGCAAGTTATCAAAACATGGTCGCGCGCTTCCACCATCCTTCCGCAAATGATTGGTCATACAATCGCTTGCCACAATGGTAAACAGCATGTTCCTGTATATGTCACGGAACAAATGGTAGGACACAAACTCGGTGAGTTTGCCCCTACTCGTACCTTCCGCGGTCATGCCAAAAGCGACAAAAAGGCTAAGAGATAGGTAGACAGGTAGTTAAAAATGATCCTCGCTCAAAACGAAATCCCTGCCGTAGCCAAATATATTCGGATGTCACCTCACAAGGTACGCCGAGTATTAGACCAAATCCGTGGTCGCAGCTACCGCGAAGCATTGATGATTCTAGAGTTCATGCCTTATCGCTCCTGCGAACCCATTACTAAAGTATTGCGCTCCGCAGTTGCTAATGCTGAACATAACGCAGGACTTAATCCTGCATCATTAGTCATAGGTCAAGCCTTTGCTGACATGGGACCTAGCCTCAAGCGCTTCCGTCCCCGTGCGCAAGGTCGTGCTTATCAAATCCTTAAGCCCACCTGCCATATTACGATCACCGTCAAACCATTGGAGGAAGAATAGGTATGGGTCAGAAGATTCACCCAACAGGGTTACGCCTCGGCATCACCAAATCTCACCTCTCTCGTTGGTTTGCTGATGTAAATCGCTACGGCATCTTGGCTGAAGAAGATCACAAGATTCGCAAGTTTGTTGAAAAGACTCTAAGTAATGCAGGTATCGCCGAAATACTAATTGATCGTAAAGCCGATCAAGTCGATCTCGAAATTCGCACCGCTCGTCCTGGCGTTGTTGTTGGTCGTGGTGGTGCGGGTATCGAGCAACTGCGTCTCGGTCTTGTCAAGCACCTAGAGCAAGATGGTTCCATTAAAAAGACAGGTACTAGCCAAGTTCGGATTAATGTCACTGAAGTTACTCGAGTTGATGCTGAAGCGCCCCTGATTGCCGAGTACATTGCTCAGCAAATCGAACGCCGTGTTTCTTTCCGTCGCGTAGTTCGTCAAGCGATCCAAAGGGCACAGCGTGCTGGGATCGAAGGCATCAAGGTGCAAATCAGTGGTCGTCTCAATGGCGCTGAAATCGCCAGAACTGAATGGGTTCGTGAAGGTCGTGTTCCTTTACATACTCTTCGCGCTGATATTGATTACAGCTACAAAACTTCTAGAACTATTTATGGTGTTATCGGCATCAAAGTCTGGATTTTTAAAGGCGAAATCATTCAAGGTGAGGAAGCTCCTGCTCCTGCCGCCCAACCTCGCCGTAAGCAACAACGCCGTCCTCAATTTGAGGATCGCTCTAGCGCTGAAGGATAAATTTCTGTCACCCTTGAGTTCTGAATCATGTTAAGTCCTAAACGTACAAAATTTCGTAAGCAGCAGCGCGGTCGGATGGCGGGACCTGCGACCCGTGGAGCCGAGATCAACTTTGGTGATTATGCCATGCAGGCTTTAGAGCCTTCTTGGATTACTGCTCGTCAAATTGAAGCTGCCAGACGTGCGATGAACCGCTTCATCCGCCGTGGTGGCAAAATCTGGATTCGCATTTTCCCAGACAAGCCTGTAACTATGCGTCCTGCTGAAACCCGCATGGGTTCTGGTAAAGGCGCTCCTGAATTTTGGGTCTCTGTCGTCAAGCCTGGTCGGATCATGTTTGAAGTCGCAGGCGTAACTGAAGAAATCGCAAGAGAAGCAATTCGTCTTGCGGCATCCAAGATGCCAATCAAAACTAGCTTTGTTATCCGCGAGAAGGAGTAAAGATATGGCACTCCCAAAAGTCCAAGAGACCAGAGAATTATCTGACGATGATTTGCAAGCTCAAATCCTGAACGTTAAGAAAGAGCTATTTGATCTGCGGTTCAAACTGGCAACCAGACAACCCGTCCAACCACATCAGTTTAAACATGCTAAGCATCGTTTGTCTCAACTGATGACTGTCGAGCGCGAACGCCAGTCCAGAGCTTAAGCACGAAAAACTAAAAAATTTAAGAGTAAAGCAATGGCAGTAAAAGAGAAAGTTGGCGTTGTCGTCAGCGACAAAATGCAAAAAACGGTAGTTGTGGCGGTTGAAAACCGTACCTCTCACCCTAAATACGGAAAAATCGTGGTCAAGACTACCAAGTTTAAAGCCCACGATGAAGAAGATAAAACCCGTGAAGGCGATCGCGTCAAAATTCGGGAAACCCGCCCGCTCAGTCGTACAAAGCGGTGGGAAGTTGTAGAGATTCTCTCATCTAGCTCGGAAGCATAAGCCATGATTCAACAAGAGTCCTATTTAAATGTGGCGGATAACAGCGGGGCCAAAAAGCTTCTATGTATTCGCGTACTGGCTGGCGGGAACCGCGCCTTTGGCGGAGTTGGGGATGTAATCATCGCCACAGTCAAAGATGCTTCTCCAAACATGCCAGTCAAAAAATCTGATGTTGTCCGCGCCGTAATTGTTCGTACTCGCAGTTCTATTAACCGTGAAAGCGGTATGAGAATTAGATTTGACGACAATGCTGCTGTAATCATTAACCAAGATGGCAATCCGAAAGGAACGCGCGTATTTGGTCCAGTTGCACGCGAACTGCGGGATAAAAACTTCACCAAAATTATATCCCTAGCGCCAGAGGTACTGTAATGCCGTTTAAGCCAAAGCCCAAGTATCGCGGAAACCGCAAATCTTTTAAGATTCATGTCCAAAAAGATGACGTGGTACAAGTGATGTCAGGAAGCTCTAAGGGAACCGTTGCTAAGGTTCTACAGGTTTTCCCTAAAGACAGCACCATTCTTGTCGAAGGCGTGAACATGAAGACCAAACATGTCAAGCCTCAAGCTGATGGAGAATCTGGTCAAACCGTGAGACGTGAGTTTCCGATTCACAGTTCTAAAGTTTTGTTGTATTCCGAGAAGGAAAAGACCGCTAGCCGCTCTTGTTACACCTTTACGGAAGACGGCAAGAAGGTAAGAATGCTGAAAAAGACTGGCGAAATCATCGATTCTGTTCAGACTGACAAGAAATAGTTTTACCAACACCTGACCAAGCCCAGGAACATCCATCGAGGAAGATAAAATGCTTACAAAGTTCACCGAAGTTTATAAAAATGAAGCTGTTGCCAAATTGATGGAACAGTTCAAGTACACCAACATTCATCAAGTTCCTACATTTGAGAAAGTTGTGATCAATCGCGGTTTGGGTGAAGCTGCCCAGAATGCCAAATCTTTGGAAGCTTCTTTGATCGAAATTGCTACGATCGCTGGTCAAAAGCCCGTAGTAACCAGAGCTAAGAAGGCGATCGCAGGTTTCAAACTGCGACAAGGAATGCCTGTTGGTATGATGGTCACCCTTCGCCGCGACAAGATGCATAATTTCTTGGATCGTCTGATTAACTTTTCATTGCCTCGCATCCGTGACTTTCGCGGTGTTAGCCCAAAAAGTTTTGACGGACGCGGTAACTACACCCTCGGTGTTCGCGAGCAACTTATCTTCCCCGAAATCAGCTACGACAGTATTGAGCAAATTCGGGGGCTTGATATTTCCATCATCACCACTGCCAACACGGACGAAGAAGGACGTGCGCTCCTGAAAGCAGTTGGTATGCCCTTTAGAGAATCATAAGTAGATCGAATTTAGGAGATAAGGATGGCTACCAACGACACTATCTCGGACATGCTTACCCGCATTCGCAATGCATCGCTTGCGAAACATCAAACAACTTTGATTCCTGCAACAAGGATGACGTTGAGCATTGCCCGAGTGATGAAACAAGAAGGTTTCATCGCAGATTTTGAAGAAACTGGCGAAAATATCGACCGCCGATTGGTCGTTGCTCTCAAATATGAAGGCAAAAATCGCCAGTCAATTATCAAGCGCCTCAAGCGCGTTAGCAAACCTGGTTTACGGGTTTACTCGAATTCTAGAGAATTACCGCGTGTATTGGGTGGAATTGGCATAGCCATTATTTCTACATCCCAAGGCATCATGACCGATCGCGAAGCCCGCAAACAGGGAGTCGGCGGTGAAGTCCTTTGCTATATCTGGTAATTCAGCAAACAACATCACAAGCAACGGAAAACAGATATGTCTCGTATCGGAAAACGTCCTATTCCTCTGCCTCCTAAGGTTGCGGTATCCATCGTAGGGCAAGAAGTGACAGTAAAAGGACCTAAGGGCGAACTAAAGCGTTTGCTCCCTACCACTGTCGAAATTCTTCAAGAAGAAACTAACTTAATTGTCAATCGCGCTAACGAGTCGCGTCCTGCACGTCAGCAGCACGGTCTCTTTCGTACCCTTGTTGCCAACATGGTCGAAGGTGTGTCAACTGGTTTTCAGCGCCGTTTAGAAATACAAGGCGTTGGTTATCGTGCCAACCTCACTGGTAGCAATATCGTTCTTACAGTTGGCTACAGTCACACTGTTGACATTATTCCGCCTACAGGAGTTTCACTCGAAGTCGAAGATGCATCTGGCAAAAAGGTTAACCAAGGCACATTTATTGTTGTCACTGGTATTGACAAAGAAGTTGTCGGCAATCTAGCCGCAAAAATTCGCGCTGTGCGTCCTCCTGAAGTTTATAAAGGCAAGGGTATTCGTTACCTCGGTGAAATTGTCAGACGTAAGGCTGGTAAGACTGGTAAGAAGTAAGATTAAAAGTCTTCTGGCTTTTTTCTGGCTTCTTTATTTAATCTTCATTTTATATAGAATCGATAGGTTACGAACAACATGAATGTCAGTCGTAGGCAAGCAACCATAAGCCGCCATAAGCGGGTTCGCAAAGGAATTACAGGTACACCCGAGCGTCCTCGTTTGTCTATTTATCGCTCTAACAATCACATTGTGGCGCAAGTGATTGATGATGTAGCACAACATACGCTAGTTGCTGCATCTACTCTCGAATCAGATGTTAATCAGAACCTCAGTTCTACCGCTAACTCCGAAGCTTCGGCTAAAGTTGGTGCTCTGATTGCTCAAAGGGCGATCGCACAGGGAATCACCAAAGTCGTATTTGATCGCGGTGGCAACCTTTATCATGGAAGAGTTCAAGCTCTTGCTGAAGCTGCTCGCGAAGCAGGTCTCGATTTTTAATGTGTCCATCAGTGAATCAATAGATAGAAACAAATATGGCTAAGAATAGAGAATCAAGACCAGGCGGTGGTCGTGACAGTGGCAGCGGCGACAGTGGCGATAGCAACCGCGATGAAAAACGCAAAGGTAAGCGTGATGGTAAGAAAAACGATCGCGCTCGCGTTGAAAAAGAATCAGAATGGCAAGAACGAGTTGTCCAAATCCGCCGCGTAACTAAGGTTGTCAAGGGTGGTAAAAAACTCAGCTTCCGCGCGATCGTGGTAGTTGGTAACGAAAAAGGACAAGTCGGTGTTGGCGTGGGCAAAGCTGCTGATGTTATCAATGCCGTTAAAAAAGGTGTTGCTGATGCGAGAAAGCACGCGATCGATGTGCCTTTGACCAAGAGTAACTCCATCCCGCATCCGACTAACGGTATCGGCGGCGGCGCTAAAGTTATGATCCGCCCCGCATCTCCGGGTACTGGCGTAATTGCTGGTGGAGCCGTAAGAACTGTACTTGAACTTGCTGGTGTTAAGAATATCTTGGCAAAGCAACTTGGTTCTAGCAGTCCTCTGAACAATGCTCGAGCTGCGGTTAATGCGCTTTCTACATTGCGTACCTTCGGTGAAGTTGCTAGATCACGCGGCATTACCCTCGAACAGTTATTTAACTAACGTAGTATTTAATGATTATGGCGGAAAGCGTTGTAATCATTAGGATAAATCAACTAAGAAAAACTATGAGAATCGACGATCTTCAGCCTCAAGAAGGCTCTCAACATCGCAGACGACGTTTAGGTCGTGGTATTGCCGCAGGGCAAGGTGCTAGTGGTGGGTTTGGTATGCGTGGTCAAAAATCTCGTTCAGGTCGCCCCACCCGACCTGGTTTTGAAGGTGGTCAAATCCCTCTTTACAGACGAGTACCAAAACTTAAACACTTCACGATTGTTAATCCTAAGCATTTCACAATTGTTAATCTTGATCAATTAAGTGATTTACCTAGCGGTACAGTGGTAACTCTTGAGTCTTTGATGGACGCAGGAATTATTACTCAAAATGATGGTGTACTGCGTGTGCTAGGAAGGGGTGATATCAATGTGGCGCTTACTGTACGCGCTCATTCGACTACCGCCTCAGCTAAGACTAAAATCGAAGCGGCTGGCGGTACTGTAGAAGTTACTGCCTAAATAAAAGAGAATATGTGGCGAAGTGCTAAAGCACTTCGCCACATATTCTCTTTTATTGTTTTAGGATTTCTTCATGCAACTACAATATTTAAATATCTTGGAATAGGTAGAGATTGGCACTACCTACTCTGCAATCATTAGCCTTGAGGTAAGTTTAGTTATGGTTGTCAGTAAAGGGAAAAACCCGACAGCGACAGAAACTTTTATGCAAATGGCTCAAGCCGCAGGGCTACGCGGGCGTTTGCTAGTTACTGTTGGCGTTCTAATATTAGTTAGACTTGGCATTTATTTGCCATTGCCAGGTGTTGATCGCATTCGATTTGCGGAAATCGTCAGAAATAATGCGGTCGTTAATTTCTTAGATATCTTTTCTGGTGGTGGTTTGTCGCTACTTGGTATTTTTGCTCTTGGTATTTTGCCATTTATCAATGCCTCAATCATCATGCAATTGATGACTTCAGCGCTACCAACCTTAGAAAATCTTCAAAAAAATGAAGGTGAAGCGGGCAGAAGAAAAATCTCGCAATATACTCGCTATGTAGCATTTGTATGGGCGATGATTCAAAGTTGGGGTCTGGGGGTTTGGGTACAAAACTCTGGTGTTTTGTCTGAAACAACTTCCAATTGGATCACGGTTGGAGATGGCAGAGTGATTTTTTCCAGCTTCATTTTCCAAACAACTGTGGCTCTCGCCGCTGGTTCAATGTTTGTGATGTGGGCTGGAGAACTGATCACGGAGAAAGGGGTTGGTAATGGTGCATCTTTGCTAATTTTTATTAGTATTGTTGCTAACTTGCCAAAATCTTTGGGTGATACGATCGCCCTTGCTCAAAAAGATAGCTCCCGAGTTGGTGGGGTGATTTTGCTGCTCGTGATCTTCTTAATCATGATCGTGGGGATTGTGTTTGTGCAGGAAGGAACGCGGCGGATTCCGATTATTTCGGCACGCCGTCAAGTTGGTCGCAAGCTCTATCGCGAACAAGCTTCTTATTTGCCTTTGCGTCTGAATCAAGGTGGGGTGATGCCAATCATTTTTGCTTCATCAGTAATGATTTTGCCCGCTTATCTCAGTCAAAGTGTTAATAATGAGGTATTTGTAGCGATCGCGACTTGGATATCCCCTAGCGGCGCTGGGCATATTCCTGTGTATATGCTGCTGATTTTAGGTTTTAGCTTCTTTTACTCGACACTGGTTTTAAACCCAGTTGAGTTGTCGCAAAATCTTAAAAAAATGGGCAGTAGCATTCCTACAGTGCGCCCTGGTAAGGCAACTTCGGACTATATAAGTGGCGTGTTAAATCGCTTGACTTTACTTGGTTCGGTGTTTTTGTGTGGAATTGCGATTATTCCCAGTGCGCTGGAAAAGGCAACTGGTGTATCGACATTTAGCGGTATTGGTGCGACTTCGCTGTTAATCTTGGTTGGTGTGGCGATCGAAACCTCGAAGCAGATACAAACCTATGTGATCTCTCAACGCTATGAAGGTATGGTGAAACAATAGTGCCTAGACTAATTTTGATGGGACCGCCTGGTTCGGGAAAGGGTACACAAGGTGAAATTTTGGCTGATACTTGGCAAGTGCCAAAAATTGCTCCAGGAGATATCTTTCGCGCTGAGATCAAACAGGGCAGTGAGTTAGGGCTAAAAGTTAAGTCTTATAGTGACTCTGGCAGACTTGTGCCTGATGCTGTTGTAATTGAAGTGATCGCAGATCGGCTCAGACAGACTGACACTCTGGCTGGTTGGATTCTTGATGGTTTTCCTCGGACTGTGGCGCAAGCGGAAGCATTAGATACTTTGCTTGCCGAGTTAAATCAGCCTTATGATTCGGTGATCAACTTAAATGTGCCAGATCAGTTTTTGATTGACCGCTTAAAGTCGCGGGCGATCGATCAAGGGCGTGCCGATGATACTGAAGAGGTGATTACTAATCGCCTTGAAGAATATAATGCTAAAACAAAGCCTTTGCTAAGTTTTTATGGTGATCGCGTTACTCAGATTGATGGCACACCTGCTATGTCGGAAGTAACTGAGACAATCAAGAAATTTTTTGCATAAAATTAATACTAAATAACTTAATACTAAATAACGGAGAGTTTGTTTGTCAAAAGAAGATTCTATTGAAATGGAAGGGACAGTAACCGAGTCCCTTCCTAATGCTATGTTTCGAGTTACTCTCGACAATAGCTTTAATGTACTTGCTCACATTTCGGGTAAGATTCGCCGCAACTACATCAAAATTTTGCCAGGCGATCGCGTCAAAGTTGAACTAACACCTTACGATTTGACCAAAGGACGGATTACCTATCGCCTTAAAAATCAAGGCGGCGGCAAAAAATAAATCACAGACAACAAAACAAGAAACAAAAAAGCGTCCATATGGGCGCTTTTTTGTTTCTTGCGATCTTAAGCAGCAACTAGCAAGCCTGTACTTGATTGCTTTGGCAATACATCGACAACATTAATTTTGGCGCAATAGGCAATATCTTCCGCGCCATTGAGGTTTAGCAGACGTTTGCCGTGACTAGCTCGATAAAATAATTCCTCAACCTCATCTTTCCAACCTTTGTATAGTGTGGCGGCAGCGATCGCTTCATCGTTACCAAAGTCGGCTTCATTTTCGAGATTTAAGGCGATCGCTCCTGCACAAGTCGTATCTTCGAGGGAGTAGCTACCCTCCCAGCCCGAACCAACGATCCACACCGTCTCAGGTTTGGTTTCGCGCAAATATTTCAACACCGAGCCGAGATTAATCATTGCCGCCGCCAGAACACTTTTAGCATTTTGAATTTTTTGGAGCGATCGCGTGCCATTGGTGGTACTCATAAAAATTCGCTTGCCCTTCACCACTTCAGGCGTAAAGTCAAAAGGTGAATTCCCCAAATCACAGCCTTCGACTGTCTTGCCGCCCCGTTCACCGACTCGAATTCGTAACTCTGGCGGATGTAGCTCACTCACGCGCATTAGTTCATCGAGGTCAGAAAAAACCTGAATCCCCTCGGCTCCCGCCGCAAGTGCGGTAGCGATCGTGGTAGTTGCTCGCAAAATATCAACAGCGATCGCGCAATCGGGCGTACCTTCAGCAGGAACTAGCTCAGGCGTGTGATACACAAATATTTTCATTTACAAATTTAATGTTGTTTACTGTTGCAAATCTAATGATTAAGTCTTGTTCTATAAATTAAACTCTATGATTGAATGTTTTGCAACAAGCTGGCTTTGCGCCCGCTCTCCTTTGGGGGCTTTAATGTCTTAAAATATGTTAAGAAAACTTAATGGTAGTAAAGGTTGAGCATAACAAGACATGAAAGCAGTGATTATTGGCGCAGGTTTGGCGGGTATGAGTACGGCTGTAGAACTTAGTGAGCAGGGTTATGAAGTAGAGCTTTTTGAATCCCGTCCCTTTGTTGGTGGCAAGGTTAGCAGTTGGCTTGACAAAGATGGCAACCATATTGAGATGGGCTTGCATGTTTTTTTTGGATGCTACTATAATTTGTTTGCTTTGATGAAAAAAACAGGTGCATTTGAGCATCTTCGCCTTAAAGAACATACACATATTTTTGTAAATCCAGGCGGCAAACAAGCATCACTAGATTTTCGTAACTTTGGCGGCGCTCCTTTTCATGGACTTAAGGCGTTTGTAACTACGGGGCAGTTACCACTTAAGGACAAAATCCAAAATGCGATCGCGATCGGGCGGAGTCCATTAATCCGTGGATTAGTCGATCATGTCGGTGCGATGAAAGAAATCCGCGCTCTCGACAATATCAGCTTTAAGGATTGGTTTTTAAGTATGGGTGGCTCTCAAGCTAGCCTTGATCTGATGTGGGATGCGATCGCCTATGGATTGGGATTCATCGACTGCGAAAATATTTCGGCAAGATGTATGCTCACGATCTTCCAATTTTTCGCATCCAGAACCGAAGCTTCGATTTTGAGGATGCTCGAAGGATCGCCCGATGTGTTTTTGCATCAGCCTATTGTCAAACATATCGAATCGAAAGGCGGCAAAATCCATTTGCGGCGAGGTGTTCGTGAAGTTCTATTTGAAGGCGAAGGAGATCAGACTCACGTTACAGGTTTTATAGTTGGGAAAGAAGATGGCGAAGAAATTATCACGGCTGATGTGTATGTATGCGCGACTGATGTGCCTGGAGTGAAGCGAATCATTCCTGAGAAATGGCGAGTATGGTCACAGTTTGACAATATCTATAAGCTTGATGCAGTTCCTGTAATTACAGTTCAACTTCGCTACGATGGTTGGGTAACGGATATTGATAATTTACTTTATGCGATCAAAGTAGACTTCTCAACTTTTGCTGATCTGGCGATTACTAGTCCGACTGATTATTATAAAGAAGGTGAAGGTTCACTTTTACAAGTCGTAATTACACCTGCGGATGATTATATCAAGCTCAGTAATGAAGTGATCGTGGAGAAGATGATTGCTCAAGTTCATGAGATTTTTCCTTCTTCTCATAAACTGAATGTCACTTGGTCAAGTGTCGTTAAACTCGCTCAATCTCTTTATCGCGAATCTCCTGGACAAGATCCTTTCCGTCCCGCGCAAGCTACACCTGTTAAGAACTTCTTCTTGGCAGGTAGTTACACGATGCAAGATTACATCGACAGTATGGAAGGTGCGACTTTATCGGGCAAGATGTGTGCAGCGGCAATCATGGGTAAAACTAAATAGATTTCAAATATGAAGTGGTGAGATTTGCTCGTCACTTTATATTTGGGATTTCACTAAAGACAATAGATTTACCACTCGTCTATCATCCCAATTATGTGGCGCCGATCGCTAACACTAATCGTTTCCCGATGGAAAAGTTTCGTTTGCTATATGAAATGCTGCTAGCGGATGGTCTGGCTCGACCTGAGCAGTTTTTTAGACCAGAGTTGCCAGACTTAGAAGCGATCGCCTTAGTACATGATCGCGAATATGTGGATGCTTATTGGCAAGGAACTTTAGATACTAAAGCCCAACGTCGCATTGGTTTGCCGTGGAGTCCTGAACTTGCTTACCGCACCAGAATCGCGGTGGGCGGTACATTATTGACAGCGAGTCTAGCCTTAGCCTGTGGCTTAACTTGCAACACCGCAGGAGGAACTCATCATGCTTTTCCGAGCTATGGTTCTGGCTTTTGTATTTTTAATGATTTAGCGATCGCCTCACGAGTATTACAGAAAGCACACGAGAGATTGAAAGCTCAGTGTCTTCAGACCTGAGATGAAAATCGGACGAGCGAATTTATTCGCTTTCTTCTTTTAGATTATGCCACGACTAACAGTATTTACGCTACTATAATCAATATAAATAAG
>JANXUJ010000042.1 GCA_025356295.1 Cyanobacteriota bacterium | reverse complement strand
CCTATGCGTTGGATTGTGGAAAGAAGTAATGCTTGGGTGGAGAGATGTAAAAGCCTTGTCAAGAACTTTGACAGAACTCTGGTGAATGCAAATGCTAGACTCAAGCTATGCTTTATTAGGCTTATGCTTAAGCGTCTTGCCACTGCTTCCTAAGATATCAAATGGGTTCTATAGGGTAAACACTTCTATTTGTACTATAATCCAGAAGAAGAAAGCGAATAAATTCGCTCGTCCGATTTTCATCTCAGGTCTGAAGACACTGAGCTTTCAATCTCTCGTGTGCTTTATGTAAACCGCTTAGGACAGTTTTAGGACAGATTAAAAAATATTTGTTAGCTTTACAATAGACTCATCTACTGAAAGCTATAACTAGAACGGGTTCGACGGGGCTCGAACCCGCAACTTCCGCCGTGACAGGGCGGTGCTCTAACCAATTGAACTACGAACCCAAGATTTTGCCTTAAAGTTGCTAATTACAAACTCGCTTAGAGCTTGCTTTTTGCGTTTCTTCATTTAAGCGCTCCTCATTATGTAGATTTAGAAGTGGTTTGTCAATACTTTGGGCATATTTTTTTAAAGTATCGTAAAAAGCCTAAAAATGTCATTGCGAGTTGGCTATGTCGTGATATCCTCTGAGCCATTATTTGCCAGCTAAATTTATCCATTAGAGTTAGTTCGGTGTATGAGGATTTACATGAGTTACTTTAAAAGCGCAAAGAAAAGCGCAAAGATGAAGGGGGCGAAGATAGCGATCGCCGCGATATTTTTGACCCAAACAGTTAATTTGGCGATGGGGCAGGAAGCGATCGCCTTACCCGGACAAACACCCGATCAAGTTGCTGACTGGATCAAGACCAATCCAGCATTACGTCCTGAGATCGGTGAGCGCTTATTGGTGCGAAAAAGCGATACTCCCTCAAGACGATTTCAGTTTCAGGCAAGCGTTTTGTTACCAGGAATAGCCGAACTTCGGGGGGATGCTAATTTAATTCGGAGTGAGCAAATCAAGTTCTTTGACATCATCAATGGGGTAACGCGATCGCGTTTAGAGGAGTCTCTGCGCTCTATTTATGGACCAGAAATCATGCGTGACTATGCCACAGCTAAACGAGTTTACGCTTATCCAACTGCGGCAATATTAGGGCGATTGCAAGGAAGGAATGTCTCAGCGATACTCAGGAACTTGCAAGGAGAATTGCGGCAGGGCAAGAAGTACGGCTACTGGGTGGAGTTGTTGCAAAATGGCAAAGGTAGCGCTAATTCTGGACAAATCACTGTATTTGAGTTGCAAAGCTTGCCAAAACTGGAGCAAGAGCTGATTAGTAAACGCGAAAAAATTTAAGAAATCTTTGCTTCACAACTTATAGTCAGTAACAAATCAGCAACGTCGAAGTATCTAGCATGATCAACAGACTTGCTTTACAAAACTTATCGTGAGTTTTTGGTTGAAATGCCTGTAAATGCGGCATTTTCTGATGAGATAGAGTTAGATATTTAGTTGGAAAACCCTATACTTGGGTAAATATTATTTCGACTTTTTATATAACCCTTTAAAGATCACAAGGCAGACACATGAGCGTAACAGCGTCAAGTGGTGCAGTAAATGCCCGCCCCAGTTTATATCAGACCTCTTTAACTTCCACAATTTCTCAGATAGAGCAGCAAGATCGGTTTGCGACCCGTACCGAATTAGATGATTTATCCACATATTTTCAATCTGGACTAAAGCGTCTCGAAATCGCTGAGATTTTGACCAAAAATGCTGACAATATCGTCTCTAAAGCCGCTAGCCGTATTTTTACGGGTGGTTCGCCGATGGCTTTTTTAGAGAAACCTAAAAATAGCGATGAAAAAGTAGAGGTGGGTCAAGATGGTCGCGTTATCGATATCAAACGCGGCATGGAACTCGGTACAACCATTTACACCGAAGCAAGCGAAGGTGGTTTTTTAGGAACAATCAAGAGTTTCTTTAGTAATGTCGGCGTTACGGGGGTTATTGATGCAACTCCTGCTGGCTTCCGCCCGATTAACGTTTCTCGCTATGGTGCAGACCGCATGAAGAAGTCATTGCGTGACTTGTCATGGTTCTTGCGCTATGCCACCTATGCGATCGTGGCGGGCGATCCTAATATTCTTGCTCAAAACGTGCGTGGCTTGCGCGAAATCATCGAAGCAGCTTGCTCGACTGATGCCACGATCGTCGCTTTGCAAACGATGAAGCAAACCGCAGCAGGTTATTTTCTCAATGATCCTGTGGCGATCGAGATTATCAAGCAGTACATGGATGTGGCGATCGCTGAATTTAAAGCAGCGACACCTTCACCCAAAGTGCGTCAGCGTAACTCACCTGACTTGCAAGGCTTGGAGTTACCTCAGATTTACTTCAACACAGCCGAGCGCCGTCAGAAGTTTGTGATGAAAGCTGGGATGACAGGAACTGAAAAGATCAGCGTTGTCAAAGCAGCCTATCGTCAGATTTTTGAGCGCGACATCACCCGTGCTTATAGTCAAGGTATTTCTGATCTTGACTCCAAAGTCAAGAATGGTGAAATCTCAGTGCGTGAATTTGTGCGCCGCTTAGGTTTGTCGCCTCTGTACCGCGATCAATTTTTCCTACCTTTCATCAACTCGCGCGCTGTCGAACTCGCATTTAAGCATTTCCTCGGTCGATCGCCTGAAAGCCGTGAAGAAGTTGCGGCTTATTTTGCGATCGTCTCCAAAGGTGGACTGTCGGCTCTGATCAATGCGCTGGTCAACTCCAAAGAATACAGTGACTACTTCGGCGAAGAAACCGTCCCTTATCTGCGTGGTTTTGGACAAGAAGCGCAAACTGCGCGTAACTGGGGCGCACAGTTTGACCTGTTTAACTATTCGGCGCCTTTCCGCAAGGTTCCCCAGTTCATTACTCTATTCGCGGCTTACGAGCAACCACTGCCCGATCAGCATGTTTATGGTGCAGGTAATGATCCTTTAGAAATCAAGTTTGGCGCGATTTTCCCGAAAGAAACTCGCAACCCCAATGCTTCACCCGCACCTTTTGGTAAAGACACTCGCCGTATCTTGATTCGCAATGGTGCTGGCATCACCAACCAACTCAGCAATCCTGCGGCGACTGGATCAATCGATCCGATGAGTCCTAAAGTGTTCAAGCTCGATCAAACTTTGCGCGATAACGTCAAAGTTGGTAAAGGCGGTAAGGCTTCATCGGTAAAAGGTACAAGCGTTACCTATTCTGAAAGCTCTACTCAAGCTGTGATTCGGGCGATTTATTTGCAAATCATTGGCTATATTCCTTTTTCGGGTCAGCGACTTGATGCGGCTGAGAGTAAGCTCGAAAATGGTGAAATCTCGGTACGCGAGTTTGTGCGTATTCTCACCAAGTCACCAACTTTCCGCGATCGCTATTGGAGCAAGCTTTATGTTTGTAAGGCGATCGAGTATACACATCGCCGCCTTTTAGGTCGCCCCACCTATGGTCGCCCCGAAATGAACGCTTACTTTGATCTTGCATCAAAGAAAGGTTTCTACGCCGTTGTTGATGCGATCCTTGAAACTAAGGAATACGAGCAAGCTTTTGGGGAAGATACTGTCCCCTATGAGCGCTATCTCACTCCTGCGGGTGTGTCACTTCGCAACAATCGCAACAGCACTCTCGGTGAAGAGAAAGGCACTAAAGTTGTAGTCGAGCTGACACCTAAGTTTATTGAACTTGGTCAAGTCACCGAAGATCGTTCTTCAGTGTCGATCCGCGATCGCGTCAATCAAGGTGTGGACAAGAAGCGCGAACAACGCAAAATCTTCAAGCTCACCAGTACGGAGCCTGTGGAAACAGGAGCTTTGGTGCGGGCGGCTTATCGTCAAGTGTTTGAGCGTGATATGGATGCTTATGTGGCTAGCTCCCAGTTCAGCCAATTTACTTCCAAACTGCTTAATGAAGAACTCACCGTCAAAGAATTTATCTTAGCGATCGGTACATCCGATCTCTACATCAAAGAGTTCTATGCACCATTCCCGAATACCAAAGTAATCGAGTTGGGGACAAAGCATTTCTTAGGACGTGCGCCTCTCGATCAAGCTGAAATCCGTAAGTACAACTTGATTTTGGCAAATAAAGGTATCAAGGCAATGGTGACAGAAATGGTTAACAGCATGGGCTATCTGGAAGCCTTTGGTGAAGATGTTGTCCCTTACAATCGCTTTGAGACATTCCCTGCGGCTAACTATCCGAATACGCAGCAGCTCTACGATCGCCTAACTAAGCAGGACAAATCGATCGTTGTGCCTAGCTTCGCGACAGTTAAATCGAAAATTCCAACTACGGTTTAACCCAAAAGAAAAGCTTAAAATGCCTTTCTTTGCTCGTTTACATACAAAGAGAAAGGGGACACTTTGCGTCCCCTTTCTCTTTGTATAATGTGTTTAAATGCGTTGCGATCGCCAATCTTATGACCAACACAATTTCTAATCCTGTCTCTAAACCTGTAAAGAAAATTATTTATCCCGATTGTGACGGGCAACCAATGGCGGAAAGCACAGAACATTATCAATGGATCGTCACGATCACAGGCGGACTGGAATCATTATTTAAAAGCGATCGCGATGTATTTGTCGCAGGTGACTTGTTATGGTATCCCGTTGAAGGTAGACCAGAAATCCGCCGTGCGCCTGATGCTATGGTCGTATTTGGTCGCCACAAAGGAGCAAGAGGCTCTTACATTCAACATCAAGAGAACGGAATTGCACCGCAGGTGGTGTTTGAAGTTTTGTCTAAAGGCAATACGATTTTAGAGATGGCGATCAAGTTTGATTTTTATCAAACCTATGGAGTCAAAGAATATTATGTCTATGATTACAAAAGTAACGATCTAGCAGGTTGGATCAGAACTACCGAAAATGCTTCTCGACTAGAACCGATTGCGAATATCCAAAATTGGCAAAGTCCACTCTTAGGAATTAGATTTGAAATCACCGATGAGAGTTTAAATATCTGGCAACCTGATCAAACAAAATTTTTGACTTACCTAGAACAAGCTGAACTGGCTAAGCGAGAAAGCGATCGCGCTGAGCGAGAAAGTGATCGCGCTGACCGAGAAAGTGATCGCGCTGAACAGGAACGTATTGCTAAAGAACAAGCCTTTGACTCAATGGCAAGATTTGCAGCTAAACTTCGTGAAATGGGACTTGATCCTGAAAATATTTGATTAACTATTTGATTAGATAGATGTCCTAACCCAAATCAAAAACCAAAAAGTATGAAGTGACGCGTTGCGCCGCTTCATACTTTTTGAGTTTGATGTCCTTACAAGAAGGGCAACAGCTATAGGTTTTACAAGGATACAAAATTTTGCCTGATTTTGCCTAAACAGAGAATGAATTAGTTACGGTTTTTCGGTATCATAAATATCAGATTAAAGTTGAATATTAAATTTATATAAAAGGCGATAAGAAGTGACTATCAGGGTAGCGATTAATGGATTTGGACGCATCGGACGTAACTTTCTCAGATGCTGGGCAGGACGTACAGACACAAACATAGAAGTAGTTGGTCTTAACGATACTTCCGATCCCCGCACTAACGCTCACTTGCTGAAGTACGACTCCATGCTTGGCAAATTTAGCGGTGAAGTTAGTGCTGACGATGACACGATCACAGTTAATGGACATAGGCTGAAAACTGTATCCGATCGCAATCCTGACAATCTACCTTGGAAAGATTGGGGCATTGATCTCGTTATCGAATCTACAGGTGTGTTCATCGATAAAGTTGGTGCTGGTCGTCATATCGGTGCTGGTGCGAAAAAAGTCTTGATCACCGCCCCTGGCAAAAACGAAGATGGGACATTTGTAGTTGGTGTCAATGACGAAAAATATGATCATGATATTCATCACATCATTAGTAATGCTAGCTGCACCACCAACTGCTTAGCACCCGTTGCTAAGGTCATCCTCGAAAACTTTGGCATTGTCAGAGGGATGATGACTACTACTCACAGCTACACGGGCGATCAACGCTTGCTCGATGCTAGTCACCGTGACTTGCGCCGCGCTAGAGCCGCCGCTTTGAGCATTGTGCCAACTTCAACTGGAGCCGCTAAAGCAGTTGCTCTGGTACTGCCCGAACTCGCAGGCAAACTAAACGGGATTGCACTACGCGTACCAACTCCTAATGTCTCAGTGGTTGACTTTGTTGTCGAAGTCGAAAAGCACACGATCGCCCAAGAAGTAAACGAAGCATTTCGGGTCGCGGCTGAAGGCAAAATGAAAGGCATTTTGGAATATAACGAGTTGCCTCTAGTTTCAATCGACTATCGCGGGGTGGATGCATCTTCGATCGTTGACTCTTCTTTGACAATGGTCATGGGTGGCAACATGGTTAAAGTGATTGCTTGGTATGACAACGAATGGGGTTATAGCCAACGTGTTGTTGATCTAGCCGAGATTGTTGCCAAAAACTGGAAATAATCTTCTCTAGTCTTTCTGAAAAAAGCGGCGCGTTGCGCCGCTTTTTTTAATTTTATTTTTTGGGGTTCAAGCTATTTCGCTGATGTATGAGAACCGATCAATACAGTTAGACTTGAGAGTGAAGTGCTGCTTTCTCTTCTACTATCAAAATGAAAATCTCTGCTTCTTTAACTAATTTTGCTGCTTTTTGCAAACGTAATCATCAGCAACTTGTGGCGGGATTGATTACATTTTCATTGTCATTGGGAATAATCGCACTCAGAGAGAATGGTGCGTTTAAGCAAGTTGAGCTTTGGACTTATGACAGCTTGATGCGATCGCAACTAAATGAGCCAAGCGATCGCCGTATAGTCATTGTCGAGATTTCGGAAGCAGATATTCAAAAATTGCGTTGGCCGTTTAGCGATCGCATATTTGCCAAGCTAATCAATCAAATTTCATCAGCTAAACCCGCCGCGATCGGGATTGATAAATATCTTGATATACCTGTACTCGATGGGCGTGATGATTTAGTTACGGCGATTAGGAATGCGGGTAATGTAGTCAATGCCAGATTGGACGCAACTGTAGCAGGTCGCAGTGGAGTCGATGCAGCAATCGATCTCGAAAAAATTAGCCGTTATGGATATGTGAATCTGATCACTGATAAAGGAGCAATCATGCGGCGCTCCTCAGTAGTGGGCGATTCGGGTTCATTTGCTTTTGAGGTTGCCAATTTATATTTACAGAAGCTGCATAATCAACAAATTGAGTTTAATCCAACCTCCATCCAATTTACGGCGGGTAAACAGATTATTCCTAGATTGACTCCAAGTTATGGTGCATATCGTCAAGAGGATGATAGCGGTTATCAAATGATGATCCGCTATCGAGGGTTACCGCGATCTTTTGAGCATATCAGGGCTAGCGATGTGATCGATGGGCGCATTAATTCGCAGCAATTGCGCGATCGTATAGTTCTGATTGGGGTGACGGCTGAGAGTCTCAAGGATAGTTTTCCCACACCTGTGACATCTGATGGGGAGGTGATGTATGGGGTAGAGATACATGCCAATATTGTCAGTCAGCTAATTAGCGCCACGCTGGACGATCGCCGATTCATCAGGGTTTGGTCAAACGATCTCGAAAGTCTTTGGATTGCGGTTTGGACGATCATAGGTGGTGCGATCGCCACCTTTATTCCTAATGCATTCAAAAATATTAGCTTTTTAGGTATTTTAGCTAGCGGGCTAATAGGAGCAAGCTATTTTGCCTTTGCACAAGCTTGGTGGATACCGTTGTTTCCAGCGTTATTAGGCTTGATCTTAGCAAATGTAATGGTGATGGCTTATCAACTTGCGATTCAGCAGTCAGAGCGTAAAGTATTGATGGGACTATTTTCGCGTCATGTCTCTAAAGAATTAGTGGATATCATTTGGACAAATCGTGAACAGTTTATGCAAGAAGGGCGAATCACTGGACAAGAAGTATATGTCACCGTCTTGTTTACTGATATGCGAAATTTTAGTACTGCTGCTGAGGCTCAGGCTCCAGGGGAGACGCTGAATTGGCTGAATAATTATTTGGGGGCGATCGCTAATGAAGTCTTGGCTCATGGCGGTATGGTCGATAAATATATCGGTGATGCGGTGATGGCAGTCTTCGGTGTGCCAATCCCGCATAGTAACGAATGCGATCGCACGCGTGATGCTCAATCTGCGGTCGAGGCAGCTTTGGCGATCGCGCACAAACTAGCAGAGATGAATAAGGTATGGGTCGCCGCAGGTTTACCACCTGTCACAACTGGAATTGGTATTAATTCTGGCATTGTAATTGCGGGAAGTCTGGGCAGTGCCGAGCGTCTAGAATATTCAGTTTTGGGCGACACCGTAAATATTGCAGCGCGGTTAGAAAGTTTTAATAAAGAGGTTGATGGTGGAATACATCACATCTTGATCAGTGAAGAGACACATCAACGATTAGAGAATAATTTCACAACTGAGTTTGTGGGGAAGTATGCGCTCAAGGGCAAAACCAAAGAAACAGAAATTTATCGTGTGTTGGGTAAATAGAAGAAACAGAAAAAAGGCAGTGCATCGTACCGCCTTTTTTCTGTTTTCTTCTATTTATCAGATTTGATTAACACTTTAATCGGTGTCGATGTGGTTGTCGATAGATTGGTTAAAGAGGGAGAGTTTTCTGTGGATTTAGATTCAGGCTTAGTTTCTGGCTCAGGAGCTTTCACTTCTGTCTTTTCTACAGGCTTAATAACTTCAGGCTTGGGTGGAGAAACTTTGCGAGGGCTGAAGCTGTAATTTTTCAAGTAATCCTTAGTAGAATTAGCAGCTTTCGGAGGAGTCACTTTTGGAGCGATCGCTTTAACTGGCTCGACCACAGGCGCAACTTTTACTTGAACTGGTTCCTTAACTGGTGCGATCGCTTCGGGTACAGCTTTGATTGGAGCAGTTTTAACTGGAGCGACAGGAACTACAGCTTTGGAAGTCTCTGTTGGCTTCTCAGTAGGATTTGGTTCAGGATTAACTTTAATTTGCTCAACAGGAACAGGAATAATAACTGGTGCAGGTGCGACATAGTCAGGATTAACGATCGCTTCGATGTTAGCGATCTTTTCGTCACGGACTAGACGCGCGAGAGTATCTGTGCCATTGGGCTGGAAATCGATTAGATGCGCGGTGCTGTTAAATACATTGGCGATCGCATCACCATCATCTTCGAGGAGTTCTAGTTTGACCCAGTTTTTACCTTGCTTAAAGCCTTTGAGATAGATTGGCTCCCAGCGATCAAAAGTAAAACTTTGACCGTCAACTGTGGCGCGAACTTGCCAATCATTGATTACTTGATCATTTCTAGTAATCAAATGTAAAGGCGCATTTTGAAGATAAAAATCGAGCATGATTGGCTCAGCGCCATAGGTTCCCACAGGTCGACTATAAGTAATCAAAGGCGTTTTTGCTTCGGGTGTATTTTCGCCCGTTTTCGTCAAAACATTGAAAGTAACCTGTGCATATGCGCCTTGATTTTTAAAGCTTTCATGCCAGGGGCGAGAAGCAAAAGCACGAATCGTGTGAGTTCCTGCACTGAGATGATCAAATGTCGCAGTTTGATTGAGATCGTAAAGTGCTTTGTATTCTTGATTGTCTAAAGTCACATGGATATGTGGACCTAAGCCAAAATCAGCATTTTTAAAAATTGGTAAATTTTTAACATCAAATTTCACCGCAACTTGCGTATCATTTAGCACCTCTTCAGGTTTGGGGCTAACGATGCTGACCTGCGGTTCGTAGCGATCTAGAAACTTACTCAAACGTTGAATTTCGCTAGGTGGCGAAACTTCGCTGATGCTATTGGTTTCCGCTTGTTTGCTCGTGGCGTTACTAGCTGCTGACTTACCTTTACCACCGCAAGCTGTAAGCGAGAAGCACAAGGCGATCGCTATCAACAAAGTCGCGAATTTTTTCCAATAGACTATTCGCTGACATGATAAAACTTGCGAAGTTTTTAATTTATCTTCGGTTTGGTTAGAGTTTGCGATCGCGCTCATAAAAACTATGCTCAACTCACATTACACAGGCAAATATACCGAAAAATGACCGCCTTACTTATAAAGAAAACTCATTTTTTTAACAACTTAACTAAAAAGCAACCATAGGTTGCTTTTTAGTTAAGTTGTTTTATGCTAAAAATTGTGTACTTTTAGGATCATTTTTGTAAATGCAAGTACGCCGCCAATCTCCATCAGCTAGCAATAAAGGCTATGCGATCGCTACCTCAATCGATTCGCCTCAAAACATTTTGGAAAAAATCGTCTGGCATAAAGAGCGCGAGGTCGCGGCGATGTATGCCACCGAGCCGATTGAGTCAGTCAAAGCCAAACTAGCGAAGGTTAGCTCGCCGCGTGATTTTTATGGCAGCTTACAAAACTCCAGCCCTAAGCCCGCTTTAATCGCTGAAGTCAAAAAAGCCTCTCCTAGCAAAGGCATATTTCGTGAGGATTTTGATCCTGTAGCGATCGCGATCGCCTATGAACTCGGCGGTGCAAGTTGTCTATCAGTCTTAACGGACGCAGCATTTTTTCAGGGCGGCTTTATAAATTTACAATTGGTGCGCGAGGCAGTTGAGTTACCACTGTTATGCAAAGAATTTGTGATCGATGCTTATCAAATATATTTAGGGCGATCGCATGGTGCGGATGCTGTTCTGCTGATTGCCGCAATTCTCACTGATGCTGAGTTAATCGAATTTCAAGCATTAATCCATCAACTAGGAATGACGGCTCTAATAGAAGTGCATACTCAATCTGAATTAGATCGAGTTTTAGAACTTCCAGATGTCAAACTAATCGGGATCAATAATCGTAATTTGGAAACTTTTGTAGTAGAACTTGAACAGACTCAAATCTTAATGGATAGATTAGATCAAGCAACCAGAGCTAAATATCTTTGGGTAAGCGAGTCTGGCATTTACACGCGGCAAGATTTAGACTTTGTGCAGCGTTGTGGCGCAAGTGCTGTCTTGGTTGGTGAGTCTTTAATCAAACAACAAAATATCCAAAAAGCTGTGCAAATTTTATTAGGCAGTTATTCTTTAGCTTAACCTATCCCAATAAATTAACTGTGTTATTAGGTTTCGATCCTGGCAAACAAAAATGTGGTGTCGCTGTGATGGGCTTAGATCGTAAGCTGCATTTTCAGGCGGTCATTCCTAGTCAAGAGGCGATCGCGCGAGTGGGAAATCTCTTAGATATCTATCCTATCTCGCTGATGGTGATGGGCGACCAGACTGCTTCTAAGCAATGGAAAGCTGAACTAAAGTTTACATTTCCCGATTTACGAATCATTACTGTCGATGAGCGT
The DNA here is from genome assembly GCA_025356295.1 of Cyanobacteriota bacterium. Taxonomy (GTDB): domain Bacteria; phylum Cyanobacteriota; class Cyanobacteriia; order Pseudanabaenales; family Pseudanabaenaceae; genus Pseudanabaena. Next base: position 462 of record JANXUJ010000042.1, on the reverse strand, counting down.
TATAGCAGTCAAGAGGCGCGCCAAAGATTTTGGCAAATTTATCCTGCTCAAGGCTTGATGAAGTTAGTGCCTCTAGGAATGCGATCGCCTGATCGAGCGATCGATGACATCGTGGCAATTATTTTGATTGAGCGTTATCTTAGTCGCCTGATCAGCTAATACCTGATCAGCTAATAGCTATTTAGCTACAACCTGTTGAGGCTTTAAATAGTACAGATAAATTTTTGAATAAGCGCAAAACGTTGTAATCAGGCGACTATCATCATGCTAAAATATGATAATGATTATCATTTTGTCTAGATCGATTAAAAACCAATCTAGTTGACACTCTCAGCGCTAAAGCGACTGAGATTCCTGATTCAGCGAGACAACTTACCAGATAGACTTACATCTACAAGGCAGAGGTCGAACTCTCCACAGGCGTAGAAATTTGGGTATGCCCTACCCTATTTAATCCAATCG
>JANXUJ010000040.1 GCA_025356295.1 Cyanobacteriota bacterium | reverse complement strand
GCTTCACTCAAACTCAATCGATTATCCTGAGTTGCAGCAGTTAAGCCTCGAAACAGAGCAAGCTGACCAATTGGTTTGAACAGCAATGAGTAGGGTTGCTCATCTTTTCTCATCAGAGGGATCTGACTACTATCTTTAAGAGCCTCTTTATATGGCTGCAAGCCTTCTAATACAGTATTCCAAAATTTTTCAACGATTTCATAATAATCGTTTAATTCCTCATCTTGTGGGCGAGTATTTTGGTCTAGCGTTATACGATGGCTCCTAAGAATAAGCTTGACTGTTTCATAGACTGCGCTAATTGTTGTCAACTTAGTACTTCTAACTGGTAAAGAATTACTTTTCCACTCAACAATTACGTCGCTACTACCACGAGCCTTAATTCCTAGCGGCGCTCCTTCATTCAGTAATCTACGGGCAATGATAGCACTACGATCATCCTCACTGGTAATGATATTGTCTCCTCTGCTAGTTGGTTTGGCATAACGATTAACCTTATTAAAGATTCGGCGTGTTTTTTCATTACCTTCGTGGTGAATAAAAATTACACAAACATCATCATTTGGAATGTCCTCACGATATTCCCCAGTTACTTCTCCTCTAATAACTTTCTCAAGCGCTAAAAGACGATGTTGACCATCCAGCATTATAAGCGAACCACCATCTATGGTAAGAATACCAATGTGTTCTGCAACTGACTGATAAGCTCTTGGCGCTTTATTAGAAATCCAGTCTTTAAGTCCCTCAAAGTAGACTTCTCCTTTATAGACAAGCACAATCATTGCACCAAAAAACCTATCTTTGGATTCAGCAATATAAGGAGCAATCTCCTCTTTAACTCTTTTTAGGTCTGGTTCTCGCTGTAGCCGATCTTCAATGCTCATTGTTGTCCACTCATCAAGTTCACTGGCTGGGCGCACTCCTTGAACTAAATCACGGGCTTTCATTGTTGCTTGGAAAAAATCTGTATTGCCTAGACGACCTTTTACACATGGAATTACTAAAGCCATATTTTCTTTAATCCTATTATTTAGAATGTGCAATACACAAAAACAAACATCTTGTTTTTGTGTATTGATATCATGTTCTCATAAACAAATTGATTTTGTCAAGTATTTCCTAGAATGTTTTTAAAAACATTTGCGAGGGTGAAATTGTTTAGATTTTTTAGATAGGCACGCTTCCCCACTTATGGTGTGTTTCAAATAGCAGAGATCGCTTTCTTTCAAAACAGTAAAATCTAATATCAGATAGTGTTTATAGTTGGACAAAATACTAATAAATACCTAAAAATTTTCTAAGTGCATTTCTATATACTTTTGGTAAACGTTTTGAAACTATCCCACCTTGTTGTATCTGCGACAAAACAGCAGAAGAAAACCGGCACTTTGGTACAAGGCTACCCACACAAATCACCCTAGCCAATTGCTCAACATTCATCTCACGAGCATCCAGATAATTTATCACCGACTCACGCTTCACAAAATTGGGAACACCTTCTGTATCAGGTTGAAGAACACAACTAAGATCGGATTTGGCTCTGCGCGTAGTCACATTCACAAATAAGTATTTTTCGGCAGAGGTTTGAGCGATCGCAATATAAAGATGTTGATCATTTGGAGGAGTCTCCAACAAAAAAGCATCACCCAAATTAACGTTGATGCTTGTCATTACGCACTCAGAACCTCATCTAAATAAGCCTCTCTTGCCGCTTCTTGCCTTATCGCCGCAATCTCATCAATAGTCTTGCCCATAAACCTCAGCACATCATCAACCACAATCGGAATACGCGAACCATCAGGATCTTTCCATTCAGGTAGATCGTGCGTCCATTCGGCAACATCAAAAGGATTAAGATGCCCAAAAGTTTGGTAAACCTCATGGATAATTTCCTCCTCTTCTTCACAAAGATCGTCAGTGCTAGGATCGGCTAACAGATAGACATTGTGGTTGACATCACGGACAGAAATAAACTTCTTCCAAAGCGGTAAAGCTCCATCAACAGACTTTCCTTTAATCAGATCATACACATCACTCAGAACGGGACCATAATCCATCGAGAAATAACAATCTCCAGTAATTGTTTGCTCTATGCGTTCCAAAGCTATGCGATCAGCAATATAAAGCATCTTCAGCAAACCTAGATATTTCATAGGCTTACCATGCAACTTTAAAAACATTGCTGCAGCTTCAACAGCTTTTTGAGGATGAAACCGAAATAAAATCGCCATAACTGGTTTCTTGCTCTTACGGCTTTCAATACTATTATAAAACTTTAACCTTTCAATGAATATCTAAAATACCAACAGATTATATAAAATTTTATATAATTAAGTCAAATATAGATTTTAGCGATCGCCTAAGCGCTTAATCATGAGATGACAAGGCGATATACATTTGATAGCATCATGGCGATCGCGTAGTTTCTTGATTTTGACTATTTGCTTCTCTCTTTGAGAATCTGTTTTTCTAATGGAACTTGGTTTGCTTTATTTTAATCATAAAAATCTTGAATAATTTTCTTGATTTCTAATGATGTCACATTGTCCTCATCAGACTTCGATTGACACTCTCAGCGCTAAAGCGACTGAGATTCCTGATTCAGCGAGACAACTTACCAGATAGACTTACATCTACAAGGCAGAGGTCGAACTCTCCACAGGCGTAGAAATTTGGGTATGCCCTACCCTATTTAATCCAATCG
>JANXUJ010000038.1 GCA_025356295.1 Cyanobacteriota bacterium | reverse complement strand
AAAAGCCAGATAAATTTTTGAAAGCGCCACGAAGCAGCGCTTTCAAAAATTTATCTGGCTTTTTAATAATGTAAACTTTGTGAAAAGAATTGCTGCTTAAATCAGGACAGAATAACTGTTATGTTAACTTTTAACTAAAATCTTGCAGATTTGAGAGATACATATGAAATATCTAAAATATTCAACAGATACGATCGCCAATATTTCTTCTCGATTAGTTTCTAAATCTGCGGCTTTGATGATCTTGTTTAGTGCGATCGCGGGATGTGCGATCGCCAAGCCTGTATCCGCTGCCGAGACTGTTAATTTTAGATTTAATATTTTTGAACTTTCCGTATCTGTTGATGACTTGGAGACTTTTTCTAAAACTGGAGAGTTGCGTGGCGCACTTGATATGGCTTCGCGTTATATTTCTGAGGCAGACATGGCATATTTTCAGCGGGTCTTATCAGAGAGAGCCGATATCTCTGTCGTCTTATTATCGAGATTTCTCTACACATCTCAAGGAGAGCGATCGCTAGATATCTTAGGTAATTTTATCAAAATTGCTCCTGACCTGTCAGGCAATCGCGCCATTCGAGCTGCCGCCGTTTTGGCTGCCGCCGACAAAAAGAACGGTTTATCTTTATTAAACTTTTTACGCAAGTTCCCCACCTCCGATATTTATTTTGATGTTCAAGAAGGATTGCAAACAGTTGGAGAATTGAGTGACTTGCTACAAAGTACGCAAAGGGTGGTGCAGATGGTCAATACCGAAGCAACTAAACTGGCTACGACTCCATCATCGCAATTAGCTGATTTGCGTGATAAGGGTAGCTCGAAATGGGAGCGTTATAGCCTTAAAGCCCCAGCACTTAATGGCAAATATGAAATTCCGTTTTACTTGTTTGTCCCAAAGCTTACCCGTCCCCAGTCAACACAAATACCCGCGATCGTTATCTACCCTGGTTTAATTTCTAATCGCGAACCACTTCTCTATCTTGCCGAACATCTTTCCTCTTACGGATTTGCAGTTGTGCTAACGGTTTCTCCAAATAGTAGCGCTGAGCAACTGGATAAATTAATTATTGGCGTGGCAAGTGAGATCGCACCGCCAGAGAGCTTCATTGAGCGTCCAAATGATATAACTGCGGTTCTCAACTATCTAGAGAAATCGCCACAGGCAAGTAGTATCAATTGGAAAAGTGTGGGCATGATTGGTCACTCATTTGGCGGCTACGCAGCTCTAGCGCTGATAAGTGATGCTCAAATCCAGTTTGGTGATTTGAAAGAAGTTTGTCAAGGTAAATACAAATGGAATGCTTCGCTGCTATTGCAATGTGTGGCGCTAGGATTGCCGAACCAAACCTATAAGCTGGGCGATCCACGTATCACCTCTGCGATCGCGGTTAATCCCGTCACTAGCCATGTACTTGGTAAAGCGGCGCTAAGCAAAATCACTGTGCCGATCGCCATAGTTGGCAGTTCTGATGACACATTTGCTCCTGTTGTCTCTGAGCAAATCATCCCGTTCACATGGCTGACCACCCCAAATCGTTATCTAGTATTGCTAAATAGAGCGGGACATACAGCCGTAACGGCGATCGCGTCGAATGATCGCCTTAGCCCAGAGATCAGCAGCGTCTTAGCAGGACCTAATCCGATCGCATCTCAAGACTATCTGAAATTGCTGAGCGTGGCTTTCTTCAAAACACACCTTGTCCAAGAAACTAGTTATGCTGATTATCTCACTCCTGAATATTTTGCAAATATTTCTACCCCAGCCGCACAAGTAAGCTTATTGCGATCGCTTACCATCGAAAAAATTGAGGCAGCGATCGCTAATAAATAGCTTATTTAAAAAGCTTATTTAAAAAGCTTATTAAAAAATGTAAAGGTGACGCTGTGTGCCACCTTTACATTTTTTGGGCTTGATCGTTATAAAATCAAAGACTAGGCGTAAAATAAGCAAATAAATAGTTATATAAACTGCGATTTATCAATAATATCCATTAGCAAAATTCAAGCACTATGGTCGCTACCCCTTCTAAACCCGATGTAAGCCAGTCAAACCAAAAGGTGAACGGGACTGGTCGCCGTGACAGTATTTTGGCTCCACGCTTCTATACGACTGACTTTGAAGCGATGGCAAATATGGATATCTTCAATCTGAAGCCAGATTATGAAGCTATCCTCGAAGAATTTAAATTTGACTACAATCGCCGTCACTTTGTCCGCACTGCTGATTTCAATCAATCATGGGATCATATCGATCCTCAAGTGAGAGAGCATTTCCGCGTATTTCTAGAAGGCTCCTGCACTTCAGAATTTTCAGGGTTTCTGCTTTACAAAGAAATCGCGGTCAAAATCAAAGATAAGAATCCACTCATGGCGGAAATTTTTAGCCTCATGAGCCGTGATGAAGCTCGTCACGCAGGCTTCTTGAATAAAGCCATGCCTGACTTTGATCTGCAACTCGATCTTTCGACATTATCGAAAACTAAGAAATACACTTACTTCGCACCAAAGTTCATTTTCTACGCCACTTATCTATCGGAAAAGATTGGTTATTGGCGCTACATCAAAATCCATCATCACTTTCTCGCACATCCAGAATATCGTCTCTATCCAATCTTCAACTTCTTTGAAAATTGGTGTCAAGATGAAAGCCGTCACGGAGATTTCTGTAGTTTACTCCTCCGCAGCGACACCAATAATATCAACGGGATCAGAGCTAATCTCTGGAGTCGTTTCTTCTTGCTATCCGTATTCGCAACCATGTATCTCAATGATATCTGTGTTCGCAATGCATTTTATGAATCGATTGGTATGGATACTCGCAAGTATGTTGATGAAGTCTTGCGCGAAACCAATCGCGATGCCGCTAAAGCATTTCCTGTAATCCTTGATTTAGAGAACCCTAAATTCTGGTCTTGTCTCAAGAAATGCGAAGAGAATAATCACAAGTTGGTGCAGATTGATGAATCTAACACGCCCGAATGGTTGAAGAAGATTCAAAAGCTGCCTTATCTTGCTAACAATGGCTTGCAATTCTTAACGATGTATCTCCAACCTGCTATTCCCGCTCCGAAAGGCGTAGTTCTATAGGTCAAAATTCTATAAGTCAAAAGAAAGAAGGAGTGCAAAGCGCTCCTTCTTTCTTTTGAGGTTAAGCTTTAATTCTATACAGGCATACCTAGAATGTCCTCAATGCGAGGCATTTGGTCAAGTGGAATCACTCGACCTTGATCTTCAAAATTGGATATCTGATCGAAGTTAAGATAACGATAAAGCTCACTTGCAAAAGGATCGATTTTGCGAGTCACGATCGCTTGATATTCTTCTACTGTCGGAATGCGACCTAGCAAAGCACAGACGGCTGCTAATTCGGCAGAGCCGAGATAGACTTGAGCATCTTTGCCCATGCGATTATTGAAGTTGCGGGTAGAAGTCGAGAACACGATCGCGCCATCAGCAACACGGGCTTGATTGCCCATGCAGAGAGAGCAACCGGGGACTTCGGTTCTCGCGCCCGCTACACCGAAAGTGCTATAAATTCCTTCTTCTTTGAGTTGGAACTCGTCCATGCGGGTGGGTGGCGCAATCCAAAGACGAGTTTTGACGGGCGGTTCTTTTTCGAGAACTTTAGCGGCAGCGCGATAATGTCCGATGTTGGTCATGCAGGAGCCGATAAAAACTTCATCTACGCGATCGCCTGCCACTTCTGAGAGCAACTTTACATTGTCAGGATCATTTGGTGCAGCGACAATTGGTTCTTTAATTTCATTAAGATTGATCTCAATGATTTCCGCATATTCGGCATCAGGATCAGCTTCCATGAGAATAGGATTTGCTAACCACTCTTCCATTTTTGCCATACGGCGCAATAGAGTATTCGCATCGCTATAACCACGCGCGATCATGTTCTTCATCAAGGCGATATTCGATCGCAAGTATTCAGCAACTGTTTCAGGGCTGAGCTTAATTGTACTGCCTGAGCAAGAGCGCTCAGCGGTGGCATCGGTCAACTCAAATGCTTGCTCAACCTTGAGATCAGGCAAACCTTCAATTTCCATAATTCGACCAGCGAAGACGTTCTTTTTGTTCTTCTTCTCAACAGTCAGTAAGCCTCTTTGAATGGCAATGTAGGGAATCGCATTCACGACATCGCGCAAAGTCACACCTGCTTGCAACTCACCTGTAAATTTAACTAAGACTGATTCAGGCATATCAAGAGGCATGATGCCCAATGCAGCAGCAAAAGCAACTAATCCTGAACCTGCGGGGAAAGAGATGCCTAAAGGAAACCGCGTATGAGAATCGCCGCCAGTGCCAACGGTGTCAGGCAACAGCATTCTATTTAACCAAGAATGGATAATACCGTCATTGGGACGGAGTGCCACACCTGCACGATTGGAGAAGAAATCAGGGAGTTCTTTATGGGTTTTGATGTCGGTGGGTTTGGGATAAGCGGCTGTGTGACAGAAGCTCTGAATTACCAAGTCAGCGCTAAATCCTAAACAGGCTAATTCTTGCAATTCATCGCGAGTCATAGGACCAGTTGTATCTTGAGAGCCAACTGTGGTCATTAATGGTTCGCAGGAAGTGCCAGGGCGCACCCCGATGACACCGCAAGCTTTACCCACTATCTTTTGAGCAAGAGTATGGCCTTTGCCCGTATCAATGGGAGTGGAAGGAAGGATAAATACATCGCTGGCAGGTAATCCGATCGCATGGCGAGTTTTGGCTGTCAGACTGCGACCAATCAAGAGCGGAATCCGTCCGCCTGCACGAACTTCGTCAGCGATCGTATCGGGTATGAGGCTAAATGTTGAGAGAGTTTCACCCGCCACGTTGGTAATTTTGCCTTCGCGAGTGTGAATCGTAATCACATCGCCAGTTTCTAATTTTGAAACATCGCACTGAATTGGAAGCGCACCTGCATCTTCGGCAGTATTAAAAAAGATCGGTGCGATCGTACTGCCGAGAATCACGCCACCTGATCGCTTGTTGGGAATAAATGGAATATCGTTGCCAATATGCCACAACACGGAGTTAATTGCTGATTTGCGCGAAGAACCTGTGCCAACTACATCACCGACAAAGGCGACAGGATGCCCTTTTTGTTTGAGTCCGACAATAGTTTTTAAGCCATCAGGAATCATGGACTCCAACATACAAAGTGCATGGAGGGGAATGTCAGGGCGAGAGAATGCTTGAGAGGCGGGTGAAAAGTCATCGGTGTTGATTTCACCTGTGACTTTAAATACTGTGACCGTGACTGTTTCAGGCAAGGCAGAACGACTGGTAAACCATTCCGCCGCAGCCCATGACTCAATCACGGAGCGCGCTCGGATGTTAGTTTTGGAGAGTTCTAAAACTTGGTTAAACGCATCAAATACCAATAGAGTCTTCTTCAACGCAGTTGCCGCAAGATCACCTAACTGATCATTTTCTAGCAAATCAATCAAGGTCTGGACGTTATACCCACCGACCATCGTGCCGAGCAGTTCTACCGCGCCTGATGGAGAAACTAAGGGCGATCGCAACTCACCTTTGGCGATCGCTGTTAGCCAACCTGCTTTGACATAGGCAGCCTGATCAACTCCTGGGGGAATGCGATCGCGCAATAACGATAATAAAAATTCTGACTCATCGGCGGGAGGATTTTGTAGCAACTCACAAAGCGCCGAGGCTTGTTCTGCATTCAAAGGCAACGGGGGAATCCCTTGCTGGGCGCGTTCGGCTACATGGTCACGGTAGGCTGATAGCATACGTTGTTATTTTTTAATTCTTACGAAAATTTGATTTACTATTGAGCCTAAGTAGCTCAGACCAGAGCTTGAGTAGCCCGCTGCGCGGGCTACTCAAGCTTCTAGGGTTTAAGATTACTTATGCATGGCTACTTAATACTAATCCTATTAATATTTGGTGCGTAAATTATGTTTGCCATGATCACGATTACCGAAAGTTGGCGATCGGCATTCTCCAACCAGAGCCAAACGCGCGATCAGTGATTTTGAGTCCAGGTGCAGCTTGACGGCGCTTAAATTCAGCGATTTTAACGAGATGGACTACTCGCGCCACGATTGCTTGATCATGTCCTGTAGCAATAATTTCCGCAGATGAAAGATGTTGATTAATTAGCTTTTGCAAAATATCATCAAGAATATCGTAAGGGGGGAGTGAATCTTGATCGAGCTGATCGGGCTTGAGTTCGGCACTTGGAGGCTTGGTAATAATGTTAACGGGAATCACTTCATAAATCTCTTGTTTGATAGATAGTTTAGAATTTGTTCGATTAAGCCATTCACAAATAGAAAAAACGCGTGTTTTTGGTACATCAGCGATCGCCGCAAGTCCACCATTCATATCGCCATAGAGAGTGCAGTAGCCAACTGAGAGTTCTGACTTGTTGCCTGTAGATAGCAGTAGATGCCCAAATTTATTAGAGATTGCCATGAGCAGACTCCCCCGAATTCGTGATTGCAAATTTTCTTCTGTAACATCGCTAGCTTGACCCACAAATAATTCTGCCAAGCTGTGATCAAAGGCTGCCATCATTGGCTGAATGGGAATCATTTGAGTGGAAATCCCTAAATTATGGGCTAAGGCGATCGCATCACTAATCGAATGTTCCGAACTATAAGGCGAAGGCATCAGCATACCTAGCACATTTTCTTTGCCGATCGCTTCAGCCGCAATCGCTGCTACTAGAGCCGAATCAATACCGCCACTGAGACCAATCACCACCTGCCGAAAGCGACATTTCTGAGCATAGTCACGCACACCCAGAACTAATGCGGCAAATATTTCGGCATCGTCACTTTCATGCTGAGGAGAAAGCTCTCTATATGAGCTTTCTCCTAGTCTAATTATTAATAAATCTTCTTCAAAACTTTTGCCAAGTGCGATCATTTTGCCATGTTGATCAAAAGCCATACTACGACCGTCAAAAATCAGATCGTCATTTGCGCCGACTTGATTAGCATAGATCAATGGTAAATTATGTGCGATCGCTCGATGACTCAACATCGCCGCACGCAATTTCTGTTTACCGACTGCATAGGGTGAAGCTGATAAATTGAGCAGTAAATCCACACCCTGTTGAGTTATTTCGGCAACAGGATCATCGGCATAGTTACGTTTACCCCAAAACTTTTCATCGTTCCAAATGTCCTCGCAAATCGTCACTCCCACTCGCAGAGATGATCCGTCTTTGAGATTTAGCGTAAAAACTTGAGAGCCATTTCCAGCTTCAAAATAGCGATCTTCATCAAATACGTCATAGGTTGGTAACAAGCGTTTGTGAAAAACTTGGCTGACTTGACCGCCTTGCAACAAAGCGGCGCTGTTAAATAAAGGTTTTCCGCCAGCATGATCAGCATTAGGATTTCTGGAAACTGTGCCAACTAAGACTGCTAGATCAGGTGGAAGCTTGCGCGCAAGATCGGCGATCGCTAGTTCCATATCGCGCACAAATTGGTGATTCATTAATAAATCACGCGGCGGATATCCACAGATCGATAGCTCGGGTGTCAATACTAGCTGGATATCTTGTTTGGCAAGTTTTTGGACAGCAGACAATATACGATCGCAGTTACCAACCAAATCGCCGATCATGGGGTTAAGTTGCGCAATCGCAAAAGTTGCAGTCTCTAAGCTCATTTTTAATTTGTATTTTTGAATAAAACCAAAGCCTAATTGGGACGGGCGAAGGCGAAGTCCGTCTTAGATTAGGTTCTGCTTTTGCATAGGATTTATTATCTCAAGAAACAAGCGTGTAGCCACATCACCACCAAAATAATCACCATTTGGATCGGACTAGGAAAAGATGCGTCACCCACTACACGCGAGAGGACTAAAACTTGATTAGTCAGAGCCGCCAGTGCTACACCTACAGTGATCCCCGAAAAAGAAATTAACAAAGCACGCCCAAATCGGTTTTCTTTGCGCGTAAGCAAATAAATACTGGCAATCAAACCAAACGATAGCCAAGTTGTAGATGCAGCAGGAATAAAAAAGCTAACTGCACCAAGTCCTGTAAAAATGCTTAGTGAAATGTAAACATCTTTTGGGTTAGGGCTGTCAAACAGTCGCGATAGCCAAGATGGAGTAAGGCGTTGGGTGTTATTTTTTAAGACTGTCGGCAAGTCTGCCGCTAGACGTTCAGGGTAACGGATGCGATCAGGGACAGCGATCTTGCCCTCCTTGCGCGCACGCAAACGATCCATGAGGATGGCATCATAAGCAACTTCGACCATTTCTTGCTGCGACTCATATCCTTCGTATTCGCGCAATAGGCGATCGCGTGCATCACGCACTGCTTCAAAGGAAGATTCGTCATTGACTCCTAGTTTTTCGTAGGGAGTTGGTTCGCTCATTTTTCCAACTGTAATTTCTAACTTTAAGTGTTTGTAGAGTTCGTTATGAATTCGCTGACAAGACCACTAAGTAACTAAGTAAGTAACTAAGTAGCGAAAAAACTAAGTAGCAAAAATAGTATGCAGTTTAATCCCTACAGATAGTATAGCGCCTCGCTTAGTTTGTGAGCTTTTAAAACAAAAAGTAGAGATGACACTAAGCACCATCTCTACTTTTTAGCGGCGATCGCCATACAATTCTGTAAACTGTCATCATGTATTAACTGCTTTCTTTAAAAATTCTTTCATGTGGATCTGTCCCTATGGATTTAGACCTGATTATCTCTAATATTCTCAACCCGCCGATCTTGTTCTTTTTCCTAGGCATGATCGCTGTGTTGGTGAAGTCGGATTTAGAAATTCCGCCGCCGATTCCAAAATTGTTCTCGTTGTATTTACTGCTCGCGATCGGTTTTAAAGGTGGTGTGGAGCTAGCCAAAAGCGGGATCAGTCAAGAAGTGATCCTAACTATGCTAGCCGCAATCTTGATGGCTTGTGTTGTACCTGTATATTCATTTTTTATTCTCAAAATCAAGCTTGATTCTTACAATGCGGCAGCGATCGCGGCAACTTATGGATCGATTAGTGCGGTTACTTTTATTACTGCTAGTTCATTTTTGAATCAATTAGGTATTGCTTTTGATGGTTATATGGTGGCAGCCTTAGCGCTGATGGAGTCACCTGCAATTATTGTCGGCTTAATCCTTGTAAATCTTTTCACAGCTGAAGAAAAAGCCAAAAAAGGCGAAGCCAGTGAATTTTCATGGTCAGAAGTTTTACGCGAAGCTTTTTTAAATAGTTCCGTATTTCTGCTCGTTGGCAGTCTGATCATTGGCTGCTTGACAGGAGAAAGAGGCTGGCATGTTTTATCGCCATTTACCCAAGATATGTTTTATGGCGTGTTGACTTTCTTTTTGATGGATATGGGTTTAGTCGCCGCTAAAAGAATTAAAGATTTACAAAAAACAGGGCTTTTCCTGATTCTGTTTGCAATTTTGATGCCAATCCTCAACTCAGGTGTGGGAATTGCGATCGCGAAATTAATTTCCATGTCGCAAGGAGATGCACTTTTGTTTGCGGTGTTGTGTGCCAGTGCTTCTTATATCGCTGTACCTGCGGCGATGCGCCTGACAGTGCCAGAAGCCAATCCTAGTCTATATGTCTCTACGGCTCTAGCCGTAACATTTCCCTTCAACATTATTGTGGGGATTCCTTTATACATGTATGTGATTAATTTATTTTGGATATAAAACAATCGGCGCAAAGCGCCGATTGTTTTAATTAGAATTACTTTTAATTAGAGATAAAATTATGCAAGAAGTGAAAAGAATCGAAATTGTATCTGATTCTGTTGAATCTCACAAAATCATTAAGGTTCTAGAGAAAGTTGGTGTTCTCAACTACACCGTGATCCGCAATGTCGTTGGCAAAGGAGTTAGTGGTACTAATTCAGGCGATCTGGATATGAGCATGTTAGAAAATGACTATGTAATTGCCTTCTTTTTTGCTGACAAGACCAAGTTGTTAGTCGAGAAGCTTAAACCAGTAACTAAAAAATTCGGTGGAGTTTGCTATATCTCTGATGCAATGGCAATTAGTTCGGTAAGTGCTAGCTAAAGACAAGTGCTAGCTAAAGACAAGTGTTAGCTAAACTTACCGTGAAAAACGGCGCTTGATTTGATGGGTTAAGGCGCTAATTTCAGGGATTCTCATTTGCATAGCGATCGCTCCAAATATGGTTAAGCCAACTGCACTAGCGATCGCTAAGCCGCCCAACTCCGCCCCAAATCTCGCTACCACGCTCATACGGGCAAAGCTCTGACTTAGGAAATGATAGATCATCCAACTAGCACCACCCGCGATCGCGCTAGCTAGTGTTAGACCGAGAATAGTTATGCTCCAACTTTTTAAAGGCATCCCATTCAAACGGCGATCGAGAAAGTACAGCATCGCGATCATTGAGAGTACATTCACCGAAACTGTCGCCAGTATGATCCCTGGCGCGCCAAATTTTTGAACTAAAAAATAATCAAATAGTCCATTTAAGAAAATATTGGCAATGCTGATCTTAAACGGGGTATCACCATCACCCAGTGCATAAAACACCCGCACCAAAATATCGCGACCCAGATAAACAAACATACCCACCGAATAAGCCATCAATACCGCCGCCGTTAACTGAGACGCTTCATTGTCAAAAGCATAGCGCTCATAAACTATTTGAGAGATTGGCAGAGCAAGAGCCACCATTAGCGCGCTTAGAGGCAACATTGTCAAAGCCGTCAGCATTAAGCCTTGCCGAATCCGTTGCTTAAGTTCATCCCAATTTTCAGGATCAGTAAGCTTAGATAGCACGGGAAATAAAGGCACTAAGATCACATTCGACAAAATGCCCAGAGGTGTCTGCACTAACAGCCCTGCGTATCCCATTGCCGAGACAGCCGCCGCCGCATTGGGGATAAATGACGCAAAAAATAAATCTGTCCAAACATTAATTTGCAACATCCCTGATGAGAATGTCGCGGGAATCATAATCCGTAGCACCTCTTTGACTTCGGGTCGCTGAAAATCAAATCGCAGCTTAAAGCCACCCATTCCAGATTTAATCTGCACAGGTAACTGCACCAGCCATTGCAAAACTGCACCTGCAAGAGTTGCCCATGCGAGGACTGCACCACCCAACATCGCATTTTCGGGTAACAAAATCTTGTTACCCATTGTCAGCACTAAACCACCGATGCCAATCAGAACAGTCAAGCTCGAAAATATGGGACTGACAGAGGGAAGCCAGTAAGCATCAGCCGCATTCAGCGCTCCAAAACCGATCCCCACTAATCCTGCCAACACTGCCATCGGAGCCATGATCTGAAACTGCTGGATGGCAATATCTTTAGTGATTTTGAGATTTTGAATAACCGCGATATCGATACCTTTGGCAAGCATATCTGCCTCTGGTACAAATAGCCCAGGTGCAACTAGATGCATCAACGGTTCAGCAAAAATCACCAGCGAAATCGACACCACTAATAAACAACCCGTCACCAGAGTAGTGATGCTCTCGATGATAATCGCCACTTCTTTGCGATCGCGTTTTGCTAAGACACTAACGATCGCACTATGAAATGGTCCATTGATGCCACCAAGTAAGATCAATAAAAAACCAGGGATCACATAAGCAAAGTTATATGCACCATAGGCAGTGCCATTACCAAAAGCGGCGGCGATCGCAACTTGACGAAGTAATCCAAATATTTTGCTCAGTAATGTGGCAACTGCGACAATGGTAGCGATATTCAGTAGCGATCGCTTTGCCGATTGTGGCTTTTCTATAATTTCCTCTTCTTCGTTGCCAGACAAAATTGGTACGGCTCTTTAAAAATTTAACTCTGAAAAATGTACCATTAAACTTCGATTTTTATAGAGAGTGTTGCTAAGTGACCTTCTCTGTAGAAACAAACTATCAAAACAAAAAACTCCGATCACTGAACATAATGAACTAGCGATCGGAGCTTTCAAAATATTTAGAAAAAGAAGAAATTAATAAAGAGCTTCTTCTTGATGAGTCAAGATTTCACAATCAGACAGAGGATAGGTTACGCAAAGGAGTGCGTAGCCAGCTTCGATCTGTTCGTCATCCAAGAAGGACTGATCGCCTTGATCGATTTCACCCTTAACGATTTTGCCAGCACAAGAAGAGCAAGCACCTGCACGGCAGGAATAAGGAAGATCGATGCCTTGAGCTTCGGCAACATCAAGAATGTACTCATCAGAAGGGACTTCGATAGTTTTATCGAGTCCTTCAGCTTCGTTAATCAGTCTTACTTTGAAGGTAGCCATGTAATAAACCTCTTAAAGATTGCAGCCAGAATGATAGTTTCAGTTTTGGAATCGCGCAGATACAGAGGCGCTAATCCAAGCTGTGTTTATCTTAGTCACCCATAGGGGTCTTAGAGGCATCATATCGCTCTTAGCATCCCAGCGAACACATAGCCTTTTATTTCTATCATTGGTTATAGGAGATAGTTATCGATCTCTTTTAAGTCTTTTAAAATAGTTCTAATCAAGTCTAGGAAAAGATTATAGCTATTTAAACGAGTCAAGAAAATGATGAGTTTTCATTTATATTTTAATTTTCTTGATAAGTTTTTCTAATCATATCTAGAGAAATAATCACAGCCCAGCTTTTGATATGAAAATTCAATCAATGAGTGTAGCTTTTTTAGTTGGTCGTCACTAGATTAATTGGTGTTTCAAATATTCTACGCTCTGAATACTAGGCTCCAAATACTTGTTTAGCTCTAGCGAGATATGCCTCACGATCTTCTAAACCATTTGTGCCACCGTTAATGATGCGAGTGATGGTCAGCACATCATCATCATCAGCATAACTATTTAGCGATCGCGTGTCCCAAAACCAACCAGCACTCAGACATGCAAGGTCAAATTCTCCTAGTCGCTGCGGATTACTGATTAAATCCACATCAAGAGCGTTGCCACATTCAGCATAGTTAGAGCGTCCTGTGACTTGAATTAAGCCACGCCCTTTAAATCTCACCCCATCGCCTGGTTTAGTATTGCCGAGGTCTTTGCGTCCTTCGTAGTCAGCACCAGAGGCATATTCTTCGTTAGTGCTAAATCCATCGCTCTCATGGGCGGTCTGAGCAAGGAAATGCGCTTTGCGAATCGCAGTATTAATCGCGTAGCGTTGCATAG
>JANXUJ010000141.1 GCA_025356295.1 Cyanobacteriota bacterium | reverse complement strand
TGACAATGTTTTGAATATGAAACCCATTACAGATTCATCATTAGCAAAACTTAATCCCTATGCGGCTGAAGGCAAAGCAATTCAACGGCTACCTCTAGAAGTTGACGATTCTCAGTGGGTAACAACTATTGAACGGGGAGAAGAAATTGATCTAGATATATTGCAACAACAAATAAATATTTTCAAAGTTAGTGGGCAAAAACAAAAGTCGCAAAGCGAAATCTCTATACGCAATTCAGGAAAATCAACTGGTCATTCAACAGGATATTCAAAAACTGCCAGTGCAGCTACAAAATCTGTATCCCAGTCTCAAACAACTTCTATCCACAAATCCACTACAAACAAACCAATATTTTTCGAGCCACGCATTAAAAGGGGATTTGGCAAATTACCGAGCGCTAGAAGTTGACTGGGGTGATTGTGCATATCGATTGATCTATAGAGTTGTTGATTCTCCTTTTCCTAAAACAGTACGAATTATTAGCTTTGACGAACATGATCCCGCCTATGACTTAGCCAAACAGCGCCTCAGATATTCAAAATCTAAATAACGATCGCCCCTCAAGTTTATGTTGCGATCGCCAAATCTAACCCACGCTCAAAAATCTCATCGATCGCCAACATTTCACCATCAGTCGTCATGAACTTATGATCTTTAGTAACTTTAATGCGATCGCCATTTTCTAGCTCATATTCAAAGACTTCCTGCTTACCGCGATCGTGCCATTGCGCGATCGGCTGCGTATAAATCAATCCATTCTCATCAACGCTATATACTTGACATTTAATTTGCTGTTCGACAATCTTCCCAATGGGCAGCAGACCATATTCCACCGTTCGCACCAGAGTATCGTAACTGAGACAATATTCCGCAAAAATCACCATCTGATCAAATAGGTCATTAGAAATCTCTGATCTAATGCCATTTTTAGCACAACCATCAAGGAATATAGAACGCTGCTTTTCCATCTCTTCAGGTTTCTTTTTACCCATCGCCCGCCGCAACATATCCGCAGCACCAAGCGAATATCCCGCTAAGTCCTGCGCCATTTTCATAATCTGCTCTTGGTAACAAAGGACTCCATAAGTGTTATTCAGTATAGGTTCTAGGGTGTGATGCTGATACTCGATCGCTTCACGTCCATGCTTACGATTGATAAACTTAGGAATCAGTCCTGCGTCTAATGGACCTGGGCGATACAGCGCAAGAATAGAAGAGATATCCTCAATATTAGAAGGCTTGAGGTCTTTGACAATCTGTTTCATGCCTGATGATTCTAATTGGAAAATGCCTTCTAGATCGCCTTTTTCGAGTAGCTTGTAGGTTTTTTGATTTGCTTCAGTGAGCATGTCTGGTGCGATCGCATCAATATGAAAATCTGGCTCTTGACCTTCCCGAATTAGCTTACTGGTATGCTCGATCGTGGTCAGATTTCGCAACCCTAAAAAGTCCATTTTCAGCAATCCGAGAGATTCTAAATCTTCCATCGTGTATTGCGTGACGACTTGCCCTTCATTACTGCGCTGCAATGGCACAACTTCATCTAATGGGAATGGAGAAATCACCACTCCTGCCGCATGAACACCCGAACTTTTGTTCACACCCTCGATTCGCATTGCCATATCTAGCCATTCAAATACTTTGGGATCATTTTTGTAGCGATCGCGAAACTCTGGTGCGGGCGAAGCCTCAGAAATCATCACCTTCAACTTAGCTGGCTTACCACGCGAAACAGGAATCATTTTCGCCATCTTGTCAGATTCGCTATAGGACACATCTAGCACTCGTGCCACATCTTTGAGAACTGCTTTAGAAGTCAAGCGGTTGAAGGTGACAATCTGAGCAACACGTTCCTGTCCATAGCGTTGAGTCACATATTCGATTAATTCACTGCGATGATCGATACAAAAATCAGTATCAATATCGGGCATCGACTTCCGTTCAGGATTGAGAAATCTTTCAAATAGAAGACCATGATGGATCGGGTCAATATTGGTAATACCGAGGGAATAGGCAACTAACGAACCTGCGGCACTGCCACGCCCAGGACCGACAGGAATTTTTCTATCTCTAGCATATTTAATGTAATCCCAAACAACTAAAAAGTAAGTCGCAAAGCCCATCTGCATGATGATGCCTAGCTCAAACCGCAAGCGTTCTTGATATTCTTGGGTAATCTCGGCATGGGTCTTCGCCTTAAACCTTTGCAGCAGTCCTTGCCATGTCACTTCTTCAAAATAAGTATCGGCAGTATGCCCTTCAGGAATCGGATAATCTGCCGCACTAGGATCACGCATCAAGTCATAGGGTTTAACTTTCGCGGCGGCAAGGAGTGTATTTGCAAGGGACTCTTCGATCACATCATCTTCCAAATGATCGCGAAACAATCGCTTCATCTCATCATAGGACTTGATATATTCCATACCGCTATATCGCAAGCGCTTCTGATCGGAAATTAATTTCCCAGTTTGGATACAGAGCAGCGCATCATGAGCTTCCACATCTAGGCAAGAGGTAAAGTGGGAGTCATTTGTAGCTATTACCTTGATGCCTAGTTCCTTAGCAATCTTGCAAATCTCGACATTCACAATCCGATCTTCAGGATAGCCATGATCTTGAATTTCTAAATAATAATCATCGCCAAAATGTTCTTTGTACCAAGCAGCTACTTCCCTCGCTAGTTTCGGATCGCCATTCATAATTGCTTGGGGAACTTCACCTGCCAAGCATCCTGAAGTAAGCATTAAGCCTTCTTTATATTGCAGTAAATAATCTTTATTAATGCAAGGACGTGCAAAAATGCCTTTGCCTTGATAGCCTTGCAAATGAGAAATTGTGGTGAGTTTAACCAGATTGCGATAGCCTTGTGTATCTTTAGCAAGAACGCATTGGTGATATTTCTTCTTCTTTTCTTCTCTTTTATATTGGATCGTAATATCCCCATTCAGGACATACATTTCGTTGCCGATGATTGGTTTGATCCCTTTAGCTTTGCAGACTTTGATCAGCTCGATCGCACCATACATCACCCCATGATCAGTAAGCGCGATCGCAGGCATTCCTAACTCCACAGCGCGATTTACCATGTCAGGGATTTGGCTTGCCCCATCCAGCAAACTATACTCAGTATGAACGTGCAGTCCAACAAATCCAGTCATAGCTATCTCTAATCTCAGCATGATTAAAACCTAAAAGTGTAGGTCGCTTGCGTAGCCAGCGACCTACACTTTTAGATTACTTTATAGATTAACATGGGCTTCTAGTCGAAACAGTCTCTAGTGTTAAAATACAAAAACTCTTAAAAGCAGCATGAACAGCACAAGCTGGATATAAATACTGGATACAAATACTGGATAGAAATAATATATGGCAGTCAAACCAGATTGGTTGCGCGTCAAAGCCCCTCAGTGGGAGCGCGTTGGCAATGTTAAAGAAGTTTTGCGCGACTTGGGGCTAAAAACCGTTTGCGAAGAAGCATCTTGCCCTAATATCGGCGAATGTTTTAGTCAAGGTACTGCCACATTTTTGATTATGGGACCAGCTTGTACGCGTGCTTGTCCTTATTGCGATATTGACTTTGAGAAAAAGCCTCAAGCTCTTGATCCGCTAGAACCAATCAACCTCGGTAAAGCAGTACGGCGGATGAATCTTAAACATGTAGTCGTTACTTCTGTCAATCGTGATGATTTAGCTGATGGAGGCGCTTCTCAGTTTGTGCGTTGCCTCGAAGAAATCCGCAAGTTGATGCCACAGACAACGGTTGAGATGCTAATTCCCGATCTCTGTGCTAATTGGGAAGCATTAGCTACGATTTTAGAGGCACGTCCTCACGTTCTCAATCACAATACGGAGACAGTGCCACGTCTCTATCGCCGCGTGCGTCCACAAGGAGAATATCAGCGTAGTTTAGAGCTGTTGCAGCGCGCTCGTGAAATTGCACCCTGGGTCTATACCAAGTCAGGAATCATGGTGGGAATGGGTGAAACTCATGAAGAGGTAATCGAAGTAATGCGCGACTTGAGAGCGGTGGATTGCGACATCATTACCATTGGACAATATCTTCAACCTTCTGCTAAGCATTTGACTTTGCATGAATTTGTTACGCCTGAGCAGTTTGAGCGGTGGCGGATGGCAGGTCAAGAGATGGGCTTTTTGCAAGTAGTTTCGTCTCCGCTTACCCGCAGTTCTTACCATGCTGAGCAAGTCCAAGCGTTGATGAAGCTATATCCAAAAACCTAGAAAAAACTCAAAAAGGTCAAAAAGATAAAGGGGGATGCTTTGCATTCCTCTTTATCTTTTAAGGAGAAGATACTAGACGACTTGAGTTTGCTGTTACATTGTTTTTATCATCGTGATTTATCGTGTATAGCGTTTGTAGATTTTATGGCACAGCAACAGCTAGATTTTGGGTCGGAGTCAAATGGGGGGAAGATCATACCGACTTCATTGCAGACGGAAATGCAGCGATCGTACTTAGAGTATGCGATGAGCGTGATTGTCGGTCGCGCCTTGCCTGATGCGCGTGATGGGCTAAAACCTGTGCATCGTCGAATCATCTATGCCATGCATCAGCTGGGGCTTGTCCCCGATCGCCCTTTTCGTAAATGCGCGCGGGTCGTGGGTGATGTGCTGGGCAAATATCATCCCCATGGCGATCAGTCGGTTTATGATGCCCTAGTGCGCTTGGTACAAGACTTTTCTAGCCGTTACCCTTTGCTAGCGGGACATGGCAACTTCGGTTCGGTGGATAACGATCCTGCGGCGGCAATGCGTTATACCGAATGTCGGTTGGCAGCGATCGGCAATGAGGCGATGCTGAGCGAAATCGAAGAAGATGTTGTTGATTTTGTTGATAACTTTGATAGCTCTGAGCAAGAGCCAGCGGTATTGCCAGCCCAGTTGCCGATGTTGTTGCTGAATGGCTCAACGGGGATCGCGGTGGGGATGGCGACTAATATTCCGCCGCATAATTTGAGTGAGGTTGTTGATGGCGCGATCGCTTTGCTCGACAATCCAGATTTAGCTGATGAGCAGTTATTAAAGCTGATCCCTGCGCCTGACTTTCCGACAGGTGGAATCATTATGAATAAAGAAGGTGTGCGCGAGGCATACTTGACGGGGCGAGGGAGCATTGTCGTCCGAGGTGTGGCGGCAGTTGAGCAATTTGGCGGTAAAGGGACGGGCAAGCGGCAAAAACTGGCGATTATTATTACGGAGCTGCCCTATCAGGTCAACAAATCAGCATGGATCGAGAAAATCGCTGATTTGGTAAACAATGCCAAAATCGAGGGCATTTCTGATATTCGTGATGAAAGCGATCGCGAAGGAATGCGGGTGGTGATCGAACTAAAGAAAGATACTGCCCCTGAAGCCGTATTAGATCAGCTATATCGTCAGACCGCGCTGCAATCAACTTTTGGCGCAAGTCTGTTAGCTCTTCAAGGTTCGATTCCTAAGCAAATGAGTTTGCGTGAACTACTGCAAGAGTTTTTGACTTTTCGCGAAGAGACTTTAGTTAAGCGTTTTCGTTATCAATTGCAGAAAGCACAAGAAAAATCGCACTTGGTCGAGGGATTGGTGCTGGTTTTGCAAGATATCGATCGCTTGATCAGGGTTTTGCGCTTTGCCAGTAATAGCGCCCTTGCCAAGACCGATCTGCAAACTGAATTTGCGCTATCAGAGACCCAAGCTGAAGCAATTCTCTCAATGCCTTTGCGCCGCATTACGGCGATCGAGCAGCAAAAATTGCGTGAAGAATTAGAAACCTTGCAGCAGCAAATTAGCAAGTTAGAGAAGTTGCTAAGCGATCGCCGTGAGTTGATCAAACACCTCAAAAAAGAATTGCGCGATCACAAAAAGAAACATAGTGACCAGAGGCGGACTCATCTTGCTTGGCATCTGCTCGAAAATCGCAAAAATCTTAGTAAAGATATTGGTAGTAATTCTGTACTAGAACCACTAAAAACAAATACTAAAAACGCTAAGGCTGAGAAAGTAGTTGAGAAGGTGATCGAGAAAACTAGCGATCGCAAATCCACGAAAGATAAACAGGTTAAACAACCCAAAGAAGTCCCACTTATCTCTTTGACGACAGAACTAAATATCCCTGTTGCCGCGCCGCAAGATGTCACATTGCAAATCACTTACAAAGGCTATGTCAAAGGCTTAGAAGGTAATTCCTCACGGTCGGCTGATCTCATGGATGACGTGACGATCGCGACTTATGACACTCGTAGCGATCGCGAACTGATCGTCTTAACTAATTCAGGTCGAGCATTTCCAGTCGCGATCGCCAATATTCCAGTTACCAAAAGCAAAGGGCGCGGTACTCCTCTAATTACGCTGTTGCCAGACAATAAACTGCCCGATGGCAGCGATCGCATTGTCTCGCAATTTGTGTGGAAAAAGAATCCTCAATTAAATTCTGAACCAACGGAAGGTTTAGTCTTACTTTCTAGTCAAGGCAAAATCAAGCGATCGCTGCTCTCCGAATTTGCGGATATGAGCGCGCGTGGCTTAGTTGCAGCTAAATTCAAGGAAGATGACTCACTTTTTTGGGCAGATATTGTCGGCATCGATCAAGAATTAGCGATCGCTACCTCTGCTGGTAGAATTTTGCGACTCAAAGCTGATCAAAATCAAATTCCTACGGTCGGCAGAGCCGCAGCAGGAAATATTGCACTGCGGCTAGGAAATGCGGAAACTCAAATCGGCGTATCCATTATTGATTTGCAAAATTATCCCAACTCTGAGCTAGTTTTAATCACTGCCGCAGGCTTTGCCAAACGCCTATCAGCTAATAATATTCGCGCTGCTGTCCGTGGTGCGATCGGTGCTCAATGTTTCAAGTTTGCCACGCGATCGGACAAATTAGTAAGTATGATCGCGATCGCTGATCCCAGACTCGATCTACCCGTAACATTCTTAATTGGTCAAGAAAACGATATTGGTTTAAGAACCGTGCAGATGCCATTAGGAGCAATTCCTCTAGAATTGCTGAGTAGTCAGGGACGCTCGATTTTCGCAGGCGAGAGTGATTTAGTCCGATCAGAAAAAGTGATTAGGGTGGTGTAATGATCAAATTCCCATAAATGGCATAGGAATTATTTCCTCCCTGCACCTATTTCGTAATTGTTTTTTCTTTCCATTACCAGCAGAAGGTGGGTTACTAAGATACCAAATGGGTTCTACAGGCAAATATTTCAATCAGGCGATCGCGCAACTCGTTCATGATTTCATGGGTTTGTGGATGTCGCATATTTTCTTAGAACAATCCATCAATTCTGAATTAATAACAACCAAAATCTGCTGACCATTAGTTCTGCTGACCATTAGTATTTACGGAAAAGCTTGCAGTGTAATTTCTAGTTTTGCAAGAAAAATTTGGGCTGATTTACCTCTGACAAGGTGTTATCAAACATCATGACCACTAGCTTTTTAGCTTCAAGCTTTCCACATTCCATAATGCGCCTGTTACACCTGTACTACCCGCGAGTGCAGATGTTTGGACATTATCAACGCGATCGCGTACAGCAACTAGATAAAGCGGAATCGTTAAATGGATAAGTGGTAACTGCTCCTGCACTAATTGTTGATATTCGGCATAGATGGCTTTGCGCTTAGTCTCATCGAGTTCTTGCGCGCCACTGATCATCAAGTCATGGATTTTCTTTTCCCAATCCGCAACCTCTCGACCAATAAAAGGTTTCTCATCGCCAACTGGTCCTTTATTAAATAAATGTGAATCACCATCAGTTGCCCAGAGATTAATCGCACTATTCGGTTCAGCACCACCTGTAAAGCCAAGAATGGTCGCATCCCATTGTTTCGAGTTGTCGAGTTTGTCAGAAATAATCCGAAAATCAACTGGATTGAAGTCAATCTTCATGCCAATCTTTTCTAAATCATTTTTAATTTGCGCTCCTAACAAAACTCGACCACCTGCGGGAGCCAGTAAAGTAAAGCGGACTAGATTACCTTGAGCATCTAGCAACTGCTGCTGCTGATCATATTTATATCCTGCTTTTAAGAGAATCTCTTTTGATTTTTCAGGCTGATAATCATAAACTTTAAGCCCTTTTTCGGGTGACAAAAAGTAGGGGCTAGGGATAGAAATTGGGGAATCTTGATTTTGGGCTAGACCGCGCGATAGGTTGGTAATCATCGCTTCGCGGTTTAGCGCATGAGCGATCGCCCGGCGGAAATTAACATCATTAAACCATTTTGACTTGATTGGCTCAACAAAGGATTCATTAGTTTTAGGATTTTTACCTTTATTCAAGTTGAACATGATGAAGGATTCACCTGTGGAGGGACCAGCATTAAAGATTTTGTAGCGATCGCGCGCTTCAAAACGCTTGAGTAGTTGATAGTCTTCACCTCGGAGACGATACATATCGAGGTCGCCTGAGCGAAATCTTAGTAATGCTGTATCAGGAGATTCCACGATCTGCATCACAAATTTTTCGATATATGGTTTTCCTTTTTTCCAATAGTAGGGATTGGGTTTATAGATCAATCGTTCTGATGGGCGATATTCTTGAATGATGTAAGCGCCGCTAGCAACTAATTGATTAACAGGAGTGCTGAGATTCCATGTTTCTAAGAACTTTAACTTTTTGTCCTTATCGTTAGGGTCTTCCTTGATCGTGGCTGCAAAAATATGTTTTGGTAAAATACCCGTTCCGCCGATGGTGCGTAAAGCAGGAGCAAAGGGTTCGCTAAGAAAGAAAGAAATACGGCGATCGTCTAGTTTTTCGACTTTAGGTAAAGTCTGTAATTTACCAATTCGCAACACATCACGACTACCCGATGGAATCTTCTCATTAAACAGAATGTCTTGATAGGTGAATAGAACGTCATCAACTGTCAGCGGCTGACCATCTGACCATTTCAGATCAGGGCGCATTGTGAAAATAAGTTGTTTACCATCTTGCTGAAATTCCCATTTTTCAGCAAGTTCAGGTTCTACTTCGTTGGTGATCGGGTTCTCACTAATCAGCCCAGTTAGCGTATAGCCGATCGCAATACCACTATAGGCATCTTGAACGAGAACTGGATTAAAAGTTTTGAGATCACTATCAAGCGGAACCACTAGGCGATTTACGAGAGCTTCTGATTTGACTGAGCAACCCCAAAGCAGCAGCGAACACATCCCGATGACTAGCAATAATACAACTGCTTTCCATTGTTTGACCTTAGTCCGTCTCTGCATACTTCTTTTCACGATCGCGCTTTCCTAATTTCTTTTCTTAAGTATAGGCGGCGCAAAGCACCGCCCATATTATTTAACTAATAAAACTATTTAACTAATAAAACTATTTAACCAATAAAACCACAGCATGAACCGCGATCGCTTCTTTTTGACCGATCGCATCCATACCCTCATTGGTTGTCGCCTTAACGCTGACACAATCAATCGGTAAATTCATCGCTTGTGACAGGCGATCGCGCATCGCTTTAATATGCGGCTTTAGCTTCGGGGCTTCCGCAATTACCATCGCATCAAGGTTATTCACCCGCCAACCCTGCGCCAAAATTAATTCTTGAACTTGTTGCAAGAGCATAATGCTATCGGCTCCAGCCCATCTTGGGTCGGTGGGCGGGAAATAATGCCCAATGTCACCAAGAGCAAGCGCTCCAAGCATGGCATCCATAATCGCATGAGTCAACACATCAGCATCGCTATGTCCGAGTAGTCCTTTTTCATAAGGAATATCGACACCACCGAGGATCAATCGGCGATCGCTAACGAGTCGGTGCAGGTCATAACCATTGCCAATGCGGATATTCATAGAAGTTTTGCAGTTTAACTATTTACAATATTAACCCCAATTTTGCGCGGTGTTAGTTTTGTCTTCACTCAGCTTTTATGTCCTGATCGGCATCTGTGGGAAAGAATAAACAGAGAGATATGATAAAATTGGATACCATTACGCTTACCTGTTTATGAAAGTTTTTTTCAAAAAAGATTTATTCAATCTGCTATTCAAAGATATCAGTTGAGCTTAGTTATCTACGATGTTCCACAACAGGAGATTGTCAAATGGCTATAAATCAATCAATCAATATAGACAGTATATTCAAAACATTCTTCTAGAGAAATCTCAACGTTCTTCCAAGAATAAAATCTTTTCAGAATATGAAGTACAAACTATTTTTGACACTGAGAGAGAGCATTATCAACTTCTTTGTGTGGGGTGGCGCAATAACAAACGTGATTTTGGATGTGTCTTGCATCTTGATATCAAAGATGACAAGATTTGGATTCAGAACGATAGCACAGATACTGGTATTGCCAATCAATTATTGGAGATGGGTGTACCTAAAGAGGATATAGTTTTGGCATTTCATGAGCCAGAAGTGAGGCAGTTCACTGGATTTGGTTGTTAAATTTTCTATAAAATTAATGAACTTTATGAGCGATCGCCTGTTAAGCCCCATTGATAAAACCACCGATAAGACTTCTGAAATCTCGAATTTATGTCAGGCTCTAGAGGGCTGCGTATTAGTTGTCGATGACAATCCCACTAATTTGAGCGTATTAGTAAACTTATTGCGAGATGTGGGGTTGCGGGTGCTAGTCGCGACGGATGGTGAAAGCGCGATCGAGCAGACCCAGTATGTGAAGCCCGATCTGATTCTGCTCGATGTGATGATGCCAGGAATCGATGGCTTTGAGACTTGTCAACGCCTCAAGGCAAATATAGAGACTACCAAGATACCGATTATTTTTATGACTGCGCTTTCTGAGACAGTGGATAAAGTGCGCGGGTTATCGCTGGGGGCGATGGACTATGTGACTAAACCTTTTGAGCATGAAGAAGTCTTAGTCAGAATTCGCACTCATTTAACGATCGCGAAGCAACGTCAAATTATCGAATCACAAAATCTTGATTTACAAAATGAAGTCGGCGATCGCAAACGTGCTGAAGAAGCCTTAACGATTTTTTTTCACGCCGTTTCCCATGACTTACGAAACCCTGTAACAGGATTAATTATGGTGCTTGATAATTTAATCAAGGCTAATCAAAATCTCGAAAATAATATTAAAGATAATATTATTTTGCCGCGAACAACTCTAGACCGAATGCGTCAAAGTGGCGATCGGCAATTAGCCCTCATCAACTCGTTATTGGAGTCTCACTCTAATAATGTGCATGGAATTGTCATCCATCCCCAACCTACGATGATTAAAGAAGTTATCCAAGCCGCGATCGATGATCTGCAAGGATTTTTAGAAGAAACCGAGGTGGATTTACAAGTTCCTTTTGACTTACCACTTACTGATATTGACGCTGCATCTGTTTGTCGAGTTTTCCAAAATCTAATTGCTAATGCAATTAAGCACAATCCGCCTAATCTCAAACTCACAATTTCTGCTCAAATTAATCCTGAGAATATGCTGCTATGCGAAGTTAATGACAATGGCGTGGGATTGACTCGTGAGCAGAGCGAACATTTATTTGAGCTTTATGCTCAAGGTAAGTCTCAAAATAATCTTAATCGGCGATCGCTTAGTCTCGGATTAGGGCTATATATTTGCCGGCAAATTGTCCAAGCTCATGGCGGGGAGATCGGCGTAAGCAGTGAGTTAAACGTTGGTTCTCGCTTTTGGTTTACCTTACCGATTGCTTTGATTCGTCAATGAAATGTAGGAGAATGCCAAGAATTTTGTCAATGTCAGTGATGTAATAGTCAGTGAGATCAATCGTTACTGTTTGCTCGGTTATCTGGAGAAATTTCCAGATTTCACCAGTCGTGACGATGCCGTAAATTGTGGCAATGTCGTTGTTTTCAAGTTCGTTAAATAATTGAGCAGCGACCATTTCGGCAATACATTGCCCTAATTCTGATTTGATATCTTCATTTTTGGCCTCTACAATAGCAACGACTGGCGCGCTAATCATTAGTTGTTGTTTGGATAAACTGATTAGATAATCACAATAGCCTGACAGCCCCTGCTCTGGGCTGACACTGAACTCTGTACCAGAAAATAGACTAATTGGAATCGGCGATCGCCGTCTTAGTTCTAATAATGTGGGTGCAATCAGAAATTCTGATCGCGCTTTTTCGGTATTAATGGCAAGGGCAAGAGGAATATTTTCGGTGAGAATACGTTTAAGATCATCACTTGTAGCGATCGCCTGAATATGAGTAAACCGATCGACTTGCTCTTCGATTCGTAAATGAAAGTCTTTTTCGACTTGTCTTAAGGTGAAATTACTATATGCCATCGGATTCTCCTATTTCAGTACTCGGATGAAAATGATTGTAGATATGCTGAGCTAACTTCTTCCCAATTCCATTAGTCTCAGCAATCTGCTCAACTGTCGCCTGCCTAATGTAATCGACAGAATGGAACTTCTCCAGCAAGATTTTTTGACGATGATGTCCAAGCCCATTAATTTGATCGAGGTGCGATCGCTGCATTCTCTGGCTACGCTTTTGGCGATGAAAGGTAATCGCGAACCGATGCGCTTCATCTCGCAATCGTCTTAGCACTTGCACCCCTGGGCGTTCTGGGTCTCCGCTTATTACTGGCTCTGACTGCTCAGGCAAAAATATTTCTTCGCGTTTTTTGGCAAGACTAATCACCGTCAGGCGATCGCGCAAACCCAATTTATCAATTATTTTCATCACCGCCGAAAGCTGTCCCTTCCCGCCATCGATCATCACTACATCTGGGAAGTCAATCTTACTCCCCTCTCCCTCATTGGGAGATAGGCTGAGAGCTTCTTTCCTAAACCTTCTAGCAATCACCTCGGCAAGACTGGCAAAGTCATCAGAATGCCCAGACTTAATATCAGGATTGCGAATCTTGTAATGGCGATAATGTTGCTTTGCAGGAACGCCATCGATAAACACAACTTGACTAGCTACTGCATCTGAACCCTGAATATGCGAAATATCGTAACCCTCAATCCGATGTGGCAAACTATCAAGATTGAGAATCTCTGCTAAGTCTTCTAATCCTTGCAAGTTGCGATCGCTTTGTTTTTGAATTCTTGCTAACTCGTACTGAGCATTGCGTTCCACCATCTCGATTAGTTCGGCTTTAAGTTGTCTTTGTGGTGTCGCGATCGCCACTTTTCGACCCTTGCGATCGCTTAGCCATGCTTGTAAAATCTCAACTTCAGGCAGTTCCAATTGTGTATGGACTTCATTAGGAATCTCCACTGGATCGCAATTTTGATAATGCGCCTCCAAAGTCTTCTGTAAAATTGCATTAGGCGTATCGCTCTGACTGTCCGCCACAAATGCTAATCGCCCTACTAACCGCCCTGCCCTAATCTGAAAAAGCTGAATGCAAGTATGCTGTTCGTTATAAGCAAGGGCGATCGCATCACGCGAAACCGTGTCGTCAGGCAAAGCTACTTTTTGATCGGTTCCCAGATTTTTTAGAACTTGAATGCGATCGCGCAAATCAGTAGCTTTCTCAAATTCCAAAGCTTCTGCTGCAACTTCCATCTTCTCATTAAATATATCCACCAACTCACTAGAGCGCCCCTGAAAAATCATGGCAACTCGCAGCATCGTTTTACGATATTCTTCAGGTGAAATCTTCTCTTGACATACGCCTGGGCATAATCCCATGTCATAGTTCAAGCAAGGGCGATCCTTAAACATCGGAATCGGTCGCTGACGTAATGGAAAGGCGCGTTTAATAATTCCCAAAGTTCGCCTGAGATTGAATACATCTACATAGGGGCCATAATATTTATCTTTTGTACCACCCATCCTCCGTTTGCGCGTGATAAAAACACGCGGATAGTCCTCTGACCAAGTAATGCAGACATAGGGATATTTCTTGTCATCCTTCAGCAGAACATTGTAATAGGGCTGATATTGCTTAATCAGATTTGACTCAAGAGCCAGCGCTTCCGATTCAGAATCTGTAACTATAAACTCGATTTCGTGGACTAACTGCACCATCATCGCGATGCGCGGTGACAAGTCCTGACTACTGCGAAAGTACGATCGCACTCGATTGCGTAAAGCTTTTGACTTGCCGATATAGATCACGCCATCATGGCGATCGCGCATAAAATAAACCCCCGCTTCTAGGGGAATTTCTTTAAGTCGCGCCTGTAATTTCTCAGGATTTTGAATCAGCGTCTCAGTCATTATTCAATAATATCAAATTCCAGATCGAAGTCTATGCCTTCCGTGTAGCGGGAGGCATAGACTTCCAGATTTTAAATGTGCTTCTCAAGTGCTAACTCTACAAGCCGATCGCATAGCTCCACAAAAGGAATACCCGAGTAATCCCACAATTTGGGATACATACTCAGCGATGTGAATCCTGGGAAAGTATTAATCTCATTAATCAAAACTGTTCCTGTTGCTTCTATATAGAAGAAATCGACTCTGGCTAAACCTGAACCAGCTACAGTTTGGAAAGCTTTCACCGCCATTGACTGCACTGCTTGAGCTACATTTTCAGGCAACTGACTAGGAATGATCAGATCAGCTTTGCCTGCGGTGTATTTGGTTTCGTAGTCGTAAAAATCGCTAGTGAAGGTAATTTCACCGATCGCAGAAGCTTGGGGCTGCTCATTACCGAGGACAGCACATTCGACTTCGCGAGCAGTCACGCCTTGCTCAATGATGATGCGCGGATCGTAGCTAGTTGCACTAGCGATCGCCTCTTGTAACTGTTGGCGATCGCGTACTTTAGAAATACCCACCGATGAGCCAAGATTTGACGGCTTTACAAAACAGGGATAGCCCAAAGTTGCCTCAATATGTTCGCTCCATGCTTGCTGATCCTGTTGCCATTGCCAACGGTTCAGCGCCACATATTTGACTTGAGGCAAGCCTGCATTCGCAAAGATCGCTTTCATAGCAATCTTGTCCATTCCCACTGATGATGCAAGCACCCCATTCCCCACATAGGGCTTATGCATCAGTTGCAATAGACCTTGGACAGTACCATCTTCACCATTAGGACCATGCAGCACTGGAAACCAGAGATCAATTTGTTGTACTTCTGTAGGTAAGAAAAAAGCTGCATTGGTCAGCATTTCTGATTCTTTTAAACTTTCTCCAGAATTTAGAACCTGTTGCGAGAGATCAGGACTGCGCCATGTCCCGTCACGTTGGATGTAAAAAGGTTGAAGGTGGTAACGAGGATTTTGACTAAGGGCTGAGGCGATCGCGGTTGCTGATGTAATCGACACATCATGTTCACCTGACTGTCCACCAAATAACAGACCGACATAAAGAGGAGATTTTGCCTTCAAGTCTACCGATACATCTACCATTTATGAATGTCCTTATCAAACTAACTTTAAAATTTAATCTTTCGTATTTCTTTAGATAATAATGTCCCGTACAAAGCACGGGACATTATCACTTCTTAGACATGAAGCCATGCTTCAGTGGCGATCGCTAATTGACTTGCTGTATTAATTAACTGGTGCAACTCTAGATTAGAAATCGTTTCGCAGAGATTTACCTCAATGTGAATTGGTTGCTTCTGCACAGACTCCAGATCAAGAATCTGTCTAGCCAGTAAACATTTGGGTGCAATCCGTTGTGACAGATAGTTGAGAAAAGCCTCTTGAGCAAGATCGAGATTTAGCTTCAGATTTAGGCGATTGGCGATCGCTAAAGACTGCTCGATTTGATTGAGATAACTAAATAATGATTTTTCATCAATATCTTGCAGCTTTACAAGCTGTTGCATTTGGCTCAAAATGTATTTCTCTAAAAGCTTTGTATCCTCAGTTTGCGTAAACTTGCAACCGAGATTAACCGCTTCGATCGCGATCGCGTCTAATCCCACATTTGGCAGTGATGCACCTGTTTCGAGGCGTTTTAACTCCTCAGTGAGGCGATTGTTTAGAACAATATCGGCGGCAACTTGGAGTTCGGGTGGA
Source organism: Cyanobacteriota bacterium (assembly GCA_025356295.1). Lineage (GTDB taxonomy): Bacteria > Cyanobacteriota > Cyanobacteriia > Pseudanabaenales > Pseudanabaenaceae > Pseudanabaena. The sequence goes on along the minus strand of JANXUJ010000141.1, from coordinate 17,660 downwards.
ACGGGTAGATCGTCGCGGCGGAAAGAGATGAGAATCCCATAGTTATCGCGATAGACTTGCTCATATAACTGGTTGAGTCTAGTCAGAGTCTCATCCGCCAACATTCGCAAAATCCGATGGCGCTCTTCCGCAAAGAGATGATGCAGATTGAACTGCTCTCCACTAAAGTTACTTGCCATCGCCAAAATCACGCACGCCGTATTTGCTTGTTTGAGAGTCTTAAACAAAGTTGCTTTGATCTCTTCATATTCGCGCCGTCCTGTAAATGGCTGGATGCAGCAATGGAAGTCATCGCCGCCCAAGTGCAGCACTGCAAAAATATAATCTACAGATTCTTGGGTGATCCCAGAGACTAATTGAATTTGCCCGATCGCTAAAGCCATTGAGCCAATTCGTTGCAGTTGATAATCTTGTTGCTCGATGGTGTAGCAATAGATTTGTTGCGATCGCGCATAGTTGCCCAGAGTTGAACTGAGCGCATATTGAGCCGCGACTTGAGCGAGGGTGATCCGATTGGTGACGACTTGCTCACGATAGACCCCTTCACCATCTTTAAATTTTGCCAAGTTGCTAGGCGCTGCCGCCAAGCGCTTGATAAATTCATCCTCTAGCAGCACACCCGCAACATCAGCAGCGAGTTCGATCGCCCTAGCGGCATATCGCAAAATCTGCACCGCTTCGGGACGTGATAGTTCTTCAAAAAACCAACCACAGCTGGTAAACATCAATAAGGCATGGCGCTGCATCTCCAACAGTCGCAGGGCATCGACCCGATGCGCTGATGTCATTACTTTGTTGCCACATTGCCGCTCAAAAAACTCCTCTAAAATTGGAGAATTTTCGGCAAACCCATCGCGCAATGAGTATTGCAACACATCGATATATCGATCGCGAGATTCCCAAGGATCATTAAAATATTTGCGTCCGATATCCACATACACAGTGGCTAAGCGATCGCGCAACCAGTTGAGACTGTCGCGCAATGGTTTTCGCCATAGGAGTTGATAAGTCGAACCTTCGCCGCCACATTCGCAGCCGCCTTTCCAGCGATCGACACCATGAGCGCAACTCCATGCAGTTACAGATTTTAGTTCGGCTTCGTATGTGGGCGGGAATAAACTCAAATAATGAGCATAATTGGTCACAGTCCAGCCATGTTTGGGAAATTCTTCGACAAAGGCATAGGAAAGCGTCTTCTCAGTAAAGTGCTTGTGATGCCCAAAGGTTTCGCCATCAGTTGCCACAGACACGATCTGATGCGGACGATGATCATCTCGCACGGCTTGGCTAAGACGCTTAGCAAAATTATGAGAACTGCCTAAAAGATCACCAAATCCCATGTCGCGAGAAATCGGTCCATCATAGAAAAACACATCGATATAAGCGTCAGTATCCGCAGGCAAATGGAATTGACCGAGTTCAGATACATTGCTGGTGTTACTATGACGGCGCAAGTAGCAACGGTAGGGACGATTGGGATCGATCTGGGCGCTGCCCACTTCTTCCCATGCAGGATTGTGATTGTCATGAGTGGGCGTGGGGCGACAGCGCTGAGCTTGCGATGGAGCTAGGACAATAAACTTAATCCCTTCTAAAACTAACGCCTCAAGGGTTTCATAATCAACGGCAGTCTCCGCTAGCCACATGCCCTCAGTCTCGCGCCCAAATCTTGCTTTAAAATCTTCCTTACCCCAACGAATTTGCGTCAACTTGTCGCGCCAATTCGCTAAGGGCATGATGATGTGGTTATATACTTGGGCGATCGCATTGCCATGACCATTAAGGCGATCGGCGCTGCGTTTGTCCGCATCAAGAATCGCTTGATAGGTATCGCGATCATGAAATTCCATCCATGAGAGCAGCGTTGGCCCCATGTTGAAACTCATATACTCGTAGTTGTTCACAATCTTGACGATTTTGCCATCATGACGCTCGATTCGTGAGAATGCATTGGGGCGATAGCATTCATGGTGAATTCTTGCATTCCAGTCATGAAAAGGGGCGGCACTTTCTTGCCGCTCGATCGCATTCAGATAAGGATTTTCACGCGGAGGCTGATAAAAGTGACCGTGAATCGTAATATAAATTCCCGAATCAGTCGGACGCTGAACATCAGGCTTAGAAACAGAAGCAGCAACAGTCACGCGAATATTCCCTTCTAAGGCGAGCAATATACTTATACATTATAAGCCCAGAAAGTAGAGAGAGCCACAAAGCGACTCTCTCTACTTTCTGGGCTTAGCGAAACATTTATGTCATAGTCTGATAACGATTTCAAGAGAAAAACCATGAGCGTCTCAGGAACAACCAAAATTTTAGGTGTGATCGGTTTTCCTGTTAGTCATAGCCTTTCACCTCTGATGCACAATGCTGCGATCGCCACATTGGGGCTGGACTATACATATGTGCCATTACCGATCACGGTGGCTGACTTACCAACGGCGATCGCAGGACTCAGAGCCATTCAGTCAGTACAAGGCTTTAACCTGACGATCCCTCACAAAATCGAAGTGATTCCCTTGTTAGATGAAGTTACGGCGATCGCCTTAGCGGTCGGCGCGGTGAATACAGTTAAGCGTATTGGCGATCGCTTGGTCGGCACAAATACAGATGTAGCTGGTTTTTTGGAGCCGCTCAAGCAATTTAGTGAGCAGCAATTAGACTGTGATTGGACAGCGCGACCAGCGATTGTCCTCGGCAGTGGTGGTGCGGCTAGGGCAGTAGTTGCCGCTTGTCTAGAGCTAGGCTGTCCTGTAATCCATGTGGTGGGACGCGATCCTAAAAAGCTTAAAAAGTTTCATGGGACGATGACTAGCCAACTCCGTGATTACAATTTGCGGGTACATCCTTGGACTTCATTACCACATTTGCTAGAAGTCGCAGGAATTATCATTAATGCCACACCAATCGGTATGGCTAGCGATCCGAATACGCCGATCTCTGAGACGGAGATGATGCTATTGCCTGATCAGGCGATCGCTTATGACCTGATTTATACACCTCGACCCACCAAGTTTTTACAAATGGCGGCGGCGCGAGGACTCAAGGCAATCGATGGTCTGGAAATGTTGATCAATCAAGGTGCGATCGCCCTTGAGTGGTGGCTAGATCAGCCCGTTCCGATTGGGATCATGCGGCAAGCATTGCTTGATCATCTTTAACATGATTTAATCCCAATCTTCAACGCTGCCCGCATAGAAGTCATTAGCTAGTATTTCGACAAAAGTATAAGGGCAATCAATAGGAAAAGTCTTGAAAGGTAGATTTGTCTCTTTAACGGCTAAATCTACGCCACTTTTATAAGAACTTGGCAATGCTTCTTCAATATAAGATTTCAGGCTAGGATTTTCTTGGAATAGCTCTTGAACGTCTCGGCGTTGGATACGGATAGTGGCAAGCCAGCTACGACTGTGGTGACTGGGTTGATATTGCCACTTAAGCAAATGCCCGATCAAAATTGCCAATCTATTTCTAAGCTCTTGTCTTTGCTGTTTGCCCAAAGATTCAATTTCCTCAATTAAGTTCGGTATGTCAAGGGTCTGCCAATCATGGTCATGCGAAAGTTTTTGCAGGATACTTGCCTGCTTTTGTGTCCAAGCATAAAAATCTATTTCATAAAGAGAATCTTTCATAGCTTTAATTAATCCTTTTTACCAACCACTTTTAGAAGTGTAGATCGTCCGCTTAGCGGACGATCTACACTTTGTTTTTGTACGCTAATTACGCGATTTTGGATTACGCAATTTTGGATTACGCGATTTTGGACTGCTTCCATTTCCAGATTACGCCTGATAGCGAATTGGTGACAACATGGGCGGCGATCGCGGACAAGAGATTTCCTGTATACATAGTCACTGCACCGAGCATCATCCCGACTGCGATCGCCCAGACTGTATAAGACAAATGCTTAGCGCTCGCCATATGCAGCGCTCCAAATACAACACTGGTAATAATTAAAGCAACTCCATTCATACCCAGTGCGGGCAGAGCTACACCACGGAATAGCATCTCTTCGCTCAATCCGGGTAATAAACCTAACCAAATCAAGTCAATTGGTTGTAATGGATTGAGTACCATTTCTAGATATTCTTGAGCAGCAATGCGATAGCTTTCCCATATTTCATAAATCAAGCTACTGAGCAAGGCTACGCCCAAGCCAATGCCCACACCGATCGCTCCATGTTCTGGCTGCCAATAGAGCGGAACCATGGGAATACCTGTCAAATAAACCCAACCTTTGGAAATTGCCAAAAAGACAATCGCGGTAACTGCCATCGCGATCAGAACTTGCGATCGCGATAAAGTACGGTTCTCTTGATTTGGTTGAGGAGCTTGTGAAAATAGCGACATAGGGAAAGACTTATAGACGATTGATTAAAAAGGATTAAAATTTTTTAAAAGTATGTGCAGCGTTGCGCGTACTTTAGACCAAAATTTCGATGATTGAGACGAGCCGATCAATATCTGCAATGGAAGTGAGATAATGGACAGAAGCTCTTAAACAATCAGGATCGGCAAGCGCTCGAATGAGAATTTGGTGTTCTGATTCCAATTGTTTCGCGATCGCACCGTACGATTTTTGGACGCTCTTAATTTTGGGATTAGTTTTGGGATTAATTCTAAAAGAAACTAATCCAGACTCTGGCGCGACCTGTCGCACACAATCAATATGTGGCAACGCATTTAGTTTCTGCCATAACACTTGGCTGAGTTGACAAATACGTTCATACCGCTGTTGTTGTGTACCCCAACTGTTAGCTGTGGCGATCGCTATTCGCATCGCTTCATAGAGGGCATAGGTCGAGCTTGCTACCTCAAACTTAGCACCATCTTGTCGCCATTGCGGGATCGGAGTTTTGCTAGTCAGTCCTCGCCAACCAACAAAAACTGGCTCGACCTGATCAAAAATTTCAGAGCGAATATACAAAGCCCCTAGTCCAAGCGGCGCACACCACCATTTGTGAGTTGTAAATGCATAAAAGTCTGCGCCAATATCATCAAGATTGAGCGGCAATACTCCCACTGATTGGGCGGCATCAACAGCGACTAAGACATGGCGATCGCGGCAAGCTGTGGCGATCGCCTTTAATGGCAAAACTTGTCCTGTATTCCAACAAATATGACTGAGCATCACCATCCGAGTTTTGGGCTGTAAGTGCTGCACCACTAACTCGACAACGGTTTCGCTATCTCTCACGCTAGAATTACAAGTACTTGTCAATGGAAAATAATCGATTTCGATACCAAATCTTTTTTGTAACTGAGTCGCACCCGCGATGATTCCAGGATGTTCGCAATCTGAAAGTAATAAGCGATCGCCCCGTTGCCAATCCACTGCCCAGAGCGCAATATTGCAACCAACAGTTGTATTTTCAGTAAGCGTAATCGTATTTGGGCTGACCTGAAATTCCTGTGCGATCGCCGCCTTAGTTGCATCATATTCGGCAATCATCCATTCTCCAGCCGCATTAGAAAAGCAGCCGATCGCCTCGATATGCCGAAAGTTTTTGGCGATCGCGTCAAGAGCTGCCTCACACAAAACTCCCTGACCGCCATAATTAAAGTAAGTACGATCCTTTAACGCAGGAAACTGCGATCGATATGCAAATATATCGCGCTCTAAACTATCAGAAAGTACTGCTGAAGAAATCAAAACCAACTCCTAAGCAAATATTCAGCTATCCCTTATTCTATCGCGATTTGCGGGTAAGTTAATATCTTTGCTCAACCGTGACTCTAGAATATAAATGCTGTCTTTTAGTTACAACTCCATGATTTCGATAAATTTTTCACTGGCTCATCACGTTTCACCAGTTCTGCAAAAAGCTAACTACTAACCGCAATACCTCAAAGCCAATCAAGACTACAATCTTAGATGAATTAAGAATTAAGCCTCATGTTTCAACCCCAAGCCGCAATCATCGCTGACAGCAATAATTTAGCAGGCGATCGCCTAACGACATTTGTTCTGACTTACCATCGCATGATTCACTCAGAGTTTATGACTCACCGAATGCTCAGCAAAAATAGCAGTAGCAGTCGCGCTATTCCTGTGGAAAAGATGATCAAACTTGTGGAGAGTCAAGAAGTCTACCCATTACATTGGGGTAAAAACCAAAAGGGAATGTCTGCTCAAATAGAAGTTACCGAAGATGAGAGTAACGCAGCTTCTGAAGTATGGCAACAAGCAAAAAATGATGCAATTCGCCATGCTAGACGTTTAATCGAAATTGGTATTCATAAGCAAGTTGTGAATCGACTGTTGGAACCATTTTCGACTATTACCGTAATTTGTTCGGGAACAGAATATCAAAATTTTTTTGAGCAGCGTTGTCATCCTGATGCACAACCTGAGATTCAATCTTTGGCAAATAAAATGAAAGCAGTCTATGATGCGAGTCAACCAAAGCAGTTAGCTGAAAGTGAATGGCATTTGCCGCTAGTTAAACAAGAAGATATTGATGAGGTTAATGATGTCAATGAACTGGTGAAAGTGGCGGTGGGTCGCTGTGCTAGAGTCAGCTATCTCAATCATGATGGAGTTCGTAGTTTGGCGGATGATGTGAAACTGCATGATCGCTTACTAACTTCTAAACCTGCTCATTTGTCTCCTTTTGAACACGTTGCGATCGCACTTTCTAAGTCAGAAAAACGTGCTAACTTCACTGGCTTTCAAGCTTATCGATTTAATATAGAGAGAGAATTATAAATGAGAGGATTTGCCCGATCGCCTGCGCCAATCTGGTTGAGTGTTTGCTTAATTGTCAAAAATGAAGAGCAGCGACTGTCGCAATGTTTAGCTAGTGTGCGATCGCTTGCTGATGAAATTATTGTTGTGGATACTGGCTCCAGCGATCGCACTATTTCTATTGCTAAAAAATATAAATCACGAATATTTCACTTTACATGGTGCGATGATTTTTCACAGGCGCGGAATTATGCGATCGCACAGGCTAAGGGTAAATGGATATTAGTGATTGATGCGGATGAGATATTAGAACAGAGAGCAATTGCGATTTTGAAAAAAGTTATGCAGCAAGAAGATTGCTTAGCAGCAAATTTATTGCGTTCTGAAATTGGAGCCAAGCAAGCCCCTTATTCGCTGGTATTAAGAATGTTTCGGAATGATCCTGCGATCGCATTTAGGGGGATTTATCATGAATCAATTGATTCTAGTGTAACCATTTTGCAATCAATTGAACCGCATTGGCAAGTTGTAAATGTGGAAACTCCAGTTTTACAACACTATGGCTATATACAAACCAATCTCAACCGCAAGTATGAATTTGCAAAACGGTTGATGCACAAGCATTTAGAATCATTTCCCAAAGATAGTTATATGCTCAATAAGCTGGGAGCATTCTATATTAGTGATCAAGATATTAGTGATCAAGATATTAGCGATCCAGATAATCTTAATTTTGGAATTGGGTTATTAGAAAAGGGATTAGCTTTAATTGATGTTGCCGATTCGCAAAATCTAACGCGCTGTGAGTTGTATTATCATTTGGGAATTGCTTATGAACGAAATCATGATTTGGAATCAGCCAAGAATGCTTATCAAAGTGCGATCGCTTTAGATGTTCCAGAAATCGTAAAGCTTTCGGCTTATCTCAATTTGGGTCATATCTATCAGGAAAACAATCAAAAAGAAGCGATCGACCTTTTTGAAATCGCCATCAAAATCGCGCCAGATTTTGCTCAAACACATTTTAGTCTGGGACTTGCTCTAAAAACTTCAGGAAATTTTGTCGAAGCGATCGCCGCTTATCGTCAGGCGATTGCGATCGCACCAGATTATGCCGAAGCTCATCAAAATTTGGGCGTGGTGTTAATCAAAGTCGGATTTTTTCCAGAGGCGATCGGTTCATTTAAGTTAGCGATCACCCTTCATGAGCAGCAAAATAATTTTGAAATTGCGGAAACATTGCGATCAATATTACAAGAAATTCAAAAGTGAAAAGTGGCACGAAGGGCAACTTTTCACTTTTGAATTTGTTCAGCAAGATTTTTTGCTAAAAAGGCACGATTAGGACAAGTCGATACACCTGCTTTTCGCAGAGCTTCGGCAGCCCATGTGTTGCAATTAAATCCTAAAAAATATTTGGGTATAGCCGCATAGAAGTTACTAACTCCATATTGACCTTTGCCGATCGTAGGTAAGCGATCGCCCTTTTCATCTTGTATAAAAGTCTGTTTAACGTAAGTAAATAAATTTTGAAAACCTAATTCTGATAGCTCAATTTTAAAAACTGGGAATTGGAAAAATTTTTCAGGTAATTCCGCAAAACTGGCGACATGGATGACGCTATCTGATGGAATAAACGCCGCCCGAAGCATGGAAAAGAATGAAGTATCGCCCGCAAAATAAAACTGGCGATCGCCCCAACCAACTTCCACATAAGGTGCATCTTTCCATTGCTCCACACCAAAAGCTTCTGTATCTTGCTGCGCCCATGCTAAGCCTGAATGCCAATCATGCTGGACAAAGTAAATCGTGCGAGTTTTGGTATTGGGTACAGGTGGAAATAGACCTGCGGTCGGGCTGGGGCAGTAGAAAATGTAGCTAGCGATCGCGATCGCAATCCCCAGCAATATTCCCATTAATATCGCGAGCTTCTTTTTGCGGGTCACTTATTTCTACCAAAGACTAACTACGCAGATCAGCGATCGCACTGAGAGCGACATTGGCGATCGCTTGATCAGTCGCTTTTGGCAAATGATAATACTTCCCACCACCTGCGGCGGCAAGTTCCTTCGCAAAGCCAGTCGAGACAAATTTATTTTCGGTGTCGATAACTAAAAGTCCGAGATTTAAGGCGCGAACTTTGTGACATATACCTATCAATTCGGCTTTGATGTCAGGCTTTTTGTCTGGATCAATCGGCTCACCCATAGATCGCGCTAATGGAATATTGCCACGACCATCAGTAATCGCCACAATCGTCACCGAGCCAACATCGCCCGACTGTCTAGCATTCAGCGCTACCCGCACTGCTTGAGTCAATCCATGGGCAAGCGGTGAGCCACCACCGCAGGGCATCGTATCCAAACGGCGGCGTGCTGCCTCAATGGAACGTGTCGGCGGTAGCAATACATCGGCTTTTTCACCACGAAATGGAATTAGCGAGATTTGATCACGGTTTTGATAGCTATCAGTCAGCATTCTTAAGGCGGCTCCCTTAGCTGACTGCATCCGATTTAATGCCATTGATCCAGACGCATCTACCAAGAAAATCGTCAACGCTCCCGCTTTGCGTGCTAGCTTTTTCGCGCGAATATCCACATCTTCGACAATTACTTTACGATGAGGCTGGCGCAACCTACGCGCTTTTTGATAGGGAGCCGAGGCGCGAAGGGTAGCATCAACGGCAATGCGATCGCTTTTTCCTTGCGGCAAAACTGGCTTAATATAGCGTCCCCGTTCTTGGGAATAGATCACGTTGCGAGTTCCTGAGCGCCCTTGTTTTTGCATCGACTGAGCAAAAAATAGAACTTCAGGATCGAGAATCACCCCTTCAGGATCAAAAACAAATTCTTCAGGAATTTCAGGCGTTTCGCTCTCTTGATCAGGTTCGTTATCTTCTTCTTGGTCTTGATCCTGTTGTCCCTCGTCCTGATTTTGAGGCGGTGGTGGCGCTTGTTGCTGTTGCTGCTGATCGGGTTGTTGTTGCTCTGGCTGTAAAGGCGATCGCGGCACGATCACTAACTCCACCGCTTGACGCAGATCATCAGCATTAACCTGAGTACGACTTTCTAGCGCTGCTGCTGCTTTCGCAACCCGCAAAGCAAACAACTCAGCGCGATGTCCCTGCACGCCTCCACGCACTGCCTCAGCGACTAAATATTGAATCTGCGCTCTAGAAATCGTGATATCTTTTAGCCATTCTCTCGCCAAAATGATCTGTGTCCGCAAATCATCAATATCCGAGTCATAGCTGCTTAAAAATGCCTCAGGAGAATTGGCATAGCCCAATACCATATCCACTGCTTCTACTCGCTGATCGAGAGAGAGAACTCCATCAGCAGAAAGATTAATCGCAATTCGATCCATGAGATGTTCGCCTAGTGTCCCTTCTTCTGGGTTATAGGTAGAAATTAGCAAAGGTTGACAAGGATGCTGATAGCTAATTCCTTCGCGCTCGACTTGGTTGTAGCCTGTGGAGAGAACTGAAAGCAATAAATTAGAAATCTGGGGATCGAGGAGATTGATTTCGTCAATATAAAGAACGCCACGATGTGCTTCTGCTAAAATTCCTGGTTGAAATACAGTTTGACCTTCGCGCACCGAACGACTCACGTCAACAGAACCAATCAACCGATCTTCAGTTATTCCTAATGGAATTTGAATGAATGGAGCAGGAATAATTTTGGTTTTAATCTCGCTAATATCTCTGCCCTGCATGGCTGCAACCAATGCATCATCCCACTCATCAGGATTGGTCGGATCGCAGTTACTGAGGGATTCAACGGCGACTTCAATAGGAGGAAGCAAGGCATGGATACCACGCGCTAAAACCGACTTTGCCGTGCCGCGTCTGCCTGCGAGGGCAATACCACCAATGCGTGGGTCGATCGCGGCTAGCAGCAAAGCGGTTTTAATCGCTTCTTGACCGACCACCGCCGCAAGGGGAAATGTGATCGGTGGATTAGAGATATCTGTGGATGGACTGGTGAGCGAAAGTGTCATTTATAGAGTTATGTGTAACAGTGTTTTTAAAGAGTTAGATTATAGATATTGCGTCTATTATAGCGGCTTGTTGGTATGCAAGCTTAAGAGTTTAAGCGAGTCTAGACAAAGAATGTCTTGATTTCATATGGTTGAAATATGGTCTTAAATCATTTTCAATTATTGAAAGTAAAGTGTGTATGTTCTTCATTAAATAATACAAGTGATTATTGTTTAGTAGCGATCGCGCGATCAATTTAAGCAACGAAGCTTATAATTAATAAAAATTTAATTTTTTGGAGGATATTGCATTTTTATGAGCTTTAACCTAAACTACTTTTGGATTACATTCAGCAGTACGATTTTATTCCAGTTGAGTAAAATAGAGTAGCAATTATGAAAAAGATAGAAGCAATAAGTTTGTTTGTCGATATGGGGTGGACAAAAGTGGATACCGAAAGAGCTTTGAAAGGACTTGACTTTAGTCAAGACCCAGATGAAATCGCGGTTTACCAATGTATTTCTTTGTTTGCGGGAAAAGAATTAATTAATCGCCAAAATCTCCAAGCTGCTCAAAAAGGTATGGTAACAAAAAAGAAAAAGGAAGTTGATTTAAGGATTATAGAAAATAAGGATTTACAAAATCAAACTAAGATTTTAGATTTACAAAATAGCAATTTATTTAAAGTTAATGAACAACTAACTGTAGTTAAGGATCAGTTAGAAAAAGATAATAGAGGCTTAAAGAATCTTGTTGATGCAATCAGATTAAAAATAACAATTGATGGTGGAAAACTTTTACAATATGAAGATAGCGAAATTCGCAAAGCATTATCTAAATGGTTTAAAGGTATGCAAGGTTAATAGAAGAAAGTAATGACTAATCAGAAAAGTAAAAAAAGACTCTTCAAGTCTATGAGCTATTGCGAAGTACAATTTGCTAACTCAAAAAGTCGTGACAAACTCAGTAAAGCTGATCGACAATGGCTAAAAATTTCAGGCTGTAAGAATGTAGGCTGGGATCAGGTTATTATTCTTTATCAAAAAATAGAAGAATTAATTCAAGAAAGAGATAGTTTAAATGATCTAAGTCTTGGAGATTTATTTTTAGAGGCTGATTGTATTGGAAATAAATATTTTACCGAAAAAGAAATTATTGCAAACAATCAAATATTAACTGAAGCAAATAATGTAATTAATAATCAGATTGATAAATTCTTTCCTGATACTGAGAATGAAATTATTGATTTTAGTGCCAAGTTGAGACGAAAGCCTAATAATAACAATAGAAAATAAGATTATGAATCTTGAGAATAAAACACTAAAAGAATTATTTGATTTGGTCGATAAAATTGGTAAAAAACGTTATAACAGATTAACTGAACAGGATTTTTCAAATTATAAACAATATGATCATTGGCGCTACATTAATAGTAATTTTGGCACTGGAAGCACTCAAGAGAGTAAAGATTGGGTTACAGATCATTCAGATTCTCATTGCCCAATTTGCAATATACGCTATCACAAAGATAACGGTAGAACAATTGATCACAAACTACCCCGATCTAAATATCCTTGGCTATCAATGGAATTTAAAAATCTATGGGTGATTTGCAGGGATTGTAATCAAGAGAAGGGAGAAATGGATTGGTATGAATATGAACGCTATATTTTTATCCGCTATCCCAAATCCTATTCTGATCTGAGAATATATAGACCTATTCAATTAATACAATTAAAAAAGTCTTAATTTCATATGGTTGAAATATAGCTTTAAATGAGTTTGAATCATGCTCACTAAGTAAATTGTTTTTATTTTCCATCAAATCGCATTCCCAAATACTGTTTGCTTGTAAAAAATTAGATGAAATATTAATATCTGTTGCTGTTATTTCTCCATGTGCTTCATAAAAACGCATGATCCATCCTGATTGATCTTGCGATCGCTTAAATGCTGACAAAATAATATTTGATGCAGAAATATTTAAAAAGCTTTGTTGTTTTGCTTGAATTAATGAATTCTGTAAAACAACAGGATTATTTAGCTCTTGAGCAAGTTGAACAATATTGGCAGCGCGCCAGTTGCCCTGATGTGGTACTAACCTATAAGTAAACTTATGCTTCCCGCGATCGCTATTTGGACAGGGCCAGTTAGGACTACGCAACAAAGTTAATCGCAAACAATCAGGCTTGGCATCATAGCCATATTTACTGTCATTGAGAACGCTCAAACCCAAACCAAGAGAATTTTCTCCAGCCTTCGGCTGGAGAAAATTCTCTTGGTTTGGAGAAGATGAAATATCTGCCCAGTATTGAGCAGGAACCTCCCATTTAGCTTTGTCTTCTGGTGTTTCACTAAGAGTACTACGCTGAATCGTCCCCATCGGAATTTCGTAAGTGGCATAGGGCGATCGCCAATTCACAGAAAAAGCTACTTTGACTAATGTATATTCCTCTTGCCAATCTGCCCAGTTATTTACTGTAATAAATGACTCAAAAGCTGATAGTTGGATTTCTTGAATAAAAGTAGAATTACGGAATTTCTGAACTGTGCGAACTGATACTTGCAAATTGCAATTTTCAGCGATCACAATTGATTCAAGAATAGGAGATTCTAGTCTTTTACTTTCATAATTAGGATCAATATTCCATGCATCCCAATACTGATCTTTGTCTTCAAAAAATTGTAAATTACTAGGTGATTTTAGGATGGATTTTCGCGATCGCTTATCAAATATTTGTGCGATCGCCCCACTTTTAATATCAATATCAACTTTAATATATCTATTTTCCAGATAGAAATTATTAATGTCAGAAGTAATACTTAAAGGCGCAGTTGTTCCAGTAATTACCACAGTTGCAATATCAGCAAATCCAAAACTAGGAATGTTAGCTAACCAACATAGCGAATTATCTGGAAGTCTAACTAATTGTGATCGCTGCCAATTCAGAAAATTCCATGCTTGCAGATTAGAGTTTAATTGCGTTTCATGAGGAAGAATGCGATCGCAGATTTCTCTGACCTCTGCCCAAGTGTGATCGGCATCTGTATAAACTTCAGGTATCGATGTACCTGGCAGAATATCGTGAAATTGATTTAGTAATAATCCTTGCCAAGCTTTTTCTAATTGGGCTTGAGGATAGGGAATATTTTTCGTTAAAAAGGCGATCGCGCTATATTTTTCGACATTACCTAAGAGAACTTCAAGTTGACGATTTTGGCGTTTTTGATCAGCTTTGCTGGTAAATGTACCACGATGAAATTCTAAATAAAGTTCATCTTGCCAAACTGGTAAATCTGCTGGTAATTTTGCTTTTAAATTTAACAGAAAATTTTCTAAAGTACTTGATTTTATCTTAAAAAATAAGGGTGAGTTTGCTAATTCGCGCCCCATATCTAACATGTCAGCAGTTGGTCCACCACCATGATCCCCGACTCCATAAAGCCATACTGTCTCTGTGATATCGTGTTTTTCTTCTTGATTGACGAGATGTTTAGCGATCGCGACAGGTTCCAGTCCTTGACCAATCTCGTTACTAAAATAAGTAAATATCCGACTTCCATCCACACCTTCCCACCAAAAAATTTGATGCGGAAATTTATTAGTATCATTCCACAATAGTTTTTGAGTGACAAATGCTTCAAAGCCACTCTTTAATAGTATTTGCGGCATTTGCCAATGGAATCCAAATGTGTCGGGCAACCACGCAATTTTGACTTCTCGATTAAACTTTTCACGAAAATATTCCTGTCCATAAAGGATTTGCCTAATCAAAGATTCGCCACTAGGCAAATTACCATCTGGTTCCACCCACATCCCGCCGATTAGTTCCCATTTACTTGCCTCTACTGCGGACTGAATGCGGGCGAATAACTCAGGATATTCCTGCTCCATCCATTGATAGGAGACAGCCGTACTTTGATTGAAAATTAGCTCTGGATAATGTTCTTGTAAATTTAAGGCGGAATTAAATGTACGTTGCATTGCATTTTTAGTTTCGGCGATCGCCCACAACCAAGCCACATCAATATGTGAATTACCAAGCATATAAATCTGGCGTTGTTTGAGAAATTCGCTATATTGTAAAAGTGGTTTACGGATTTTTGCTAGATTGAAAAAGAGATTTGCACTCTCTTCTTTTAGTAAAGTGTTTAGTTTAACAACCGCAGTTTCTAGAGGTGCAACATCAATATTTTTCTTAGCAAAAATTGGAATGTAAATTTGTAGAACTTCTAATTCATCTGCAAGCTTATTTAGATCACAAGCTTGGTTCGGATATTCAAAAATTAGTTCTGAAAGCTGTAATGCACCGATATCATGCTTAGGACTATTTAGTTTGATTTCTAATTCATAGGAGTTTTTATCATCTAGTAACAGTCGACATTTTTGATCAAATAAATCACCTTCTTGAATTTTTTGATGATTAATCCAAATCTCACAGATATCTGCCCACCAAATTAAATTGAGTCGAATAGTTGCACCTAACGTTGAAAGTCCTGCATATACTTCTGGCACTAGCCAAGTTTGTTTAATATGAATATTTTCTTCACCTTTCAAAAAAGCTACCATCGGCTTATTTTGCTTAGAATTTACAGTCGGTAAAATCTCCCAAATACCCGCTTGATTTAGTCTTTGCCAATTATCAAGTATTGATAAACGCGATCGCGATCGTAATTTATTAATAACTTGAGATAAATTTTCTACTAAATTATGCATTTGATACTATCCTAAATATTCTTAATATTACTCAATTAGAACTTATTGAGTAATGATTATTTTTGCCAGTATCTCAGCCCATTTCTGTTTGTGTTCAAAATCAATTTCTTGATCGTTCTCAATCAAACCTGAATAACAATTTATGAATTCACTCAAAGAACTCACTAATCTTAAATAATATTTAAGTGTTGGAAATATGCCATTTACGATTACCTGACATTGATGGTTATTTAAAATTTCGTTAATCATTCGATTAATATCACTCTCATCTTCCTTTTTTACATTTACTGAAGACAAAATAAGATATCTCTCAGGTGAAAATCTTAAGATTTTTTCTTTGACAATTTCAACCATATGCTTGTCTATTAATTTCTCATATTTAATTTCTATAACCTCTAACAAGTGGTTATCTGGTTCTATTGAATAAATCTCAATATCTCCTGCACTTCTAGATGTTCTGTCTGAAGCAGTATGACTCCCTAATGGTTTTAGCGAACAATTTTTATATCTTGCTATTTCTTTTATAAGCAACTCATATATTGCATAAATAGCTATTACAGGAAGCTTTGATGCACCCTTAGTCGTATATTTGCAATAAAAATGTTCTTGCAAAGAAAAGACGATATCATTGATTTTAATTTCAACTTTTTTATTTGCTTGAGGATCTAGCTCCTGAATTCTAATGAATTCAAGTTTTTCCTTGCTAGATAATTCTATTACAGTCTTTAATAAACAAATTAACAATAATTCAGATACTTTTTTTTGATTTATAGCCTTAACTTCTATTTCAAGGAAATTTAAAATACTTAAAAATGCATTTTTAACACCCTTCCCACTAATCTTTCCTTTATATTCCATTGTGTATGGGAATGGCTGCTCTAAAGAGCGTGTTAACCAACCACTTTCAGCCATTGATGGCAAACCTAAATTCTTGAGAGTAGGGGTTATGTATTGTGTATCTATGCTTCTTCCTGAAAATCCGTTGTATAAATTATGTTGATGAGATCTAACATCCTGTTCAGGAAATAAAAATTTATGGGTTAATAGAGTAACTAATACAGTATAAACTCCCTTTTGTTTAAAACAATTTAGACCTATGAGATTAATATTATCTAAAATATTCTGAGGAAGTTTTTGCATTTCTGCAATAATTTTCATGGATTTATGAGATCCATTTGATATAAATCTATATATTTCTAAAAGCTTTTCTTGATGATTCATAATCTAACTTGGAAATTTAATTAAAAAAGTGCTAACTGCTTAGTGCTAAATATTTGAGTTGTTGATGGCTCAGGTGTATTTTGTGATAACTGTTGTTTGATTTCTAAAGCAATCTGATAAATCATTGGTACACATACTGAATTACCAACTTGTTTGTAAGAACTGCCCAGTATATTACATGTCTTGAAGTTTTCAGGGAATCCCATGATTTTATAGCATTCAGTGATTGTTAACTTTCTTACCGTATCTTCAGATGGAATGTATATAAAGAAACGTCCTGATGTTTCCTGTGAGGGAATTGTAGGATGAATTCCCAATACTGAATAGATTCGATTGGGTTGATGGTGGACTCTAGACAGATGTTCAGTATTAGGTCTAACCCCTTTTTTCCAAATAGTTTTATTAGTTCTATATCCTACAAATATTAGCCCTGATTGTTGATATTTAGGATTATCGATTAAGGTATATTCATCAGGTAATAGATAATCAAATTTATCATCCTTAGACAAGAAATCGACTAGCTTAGGAATTGGTCTAACAATTGATAATTTTTTAAAATTAAACAAACTCTTCTTACTAGCAATAATAACTAATCTCTCTCTGTTTTGAGGCACTCCAAAATCTCTAGAATTTAAAAGAGCATAGTTAACATAGTAACCAAGATCTTCCAGAGATTCTAATATAATTTTTAAAGTTTTTCCTCCATCATGATAAATCAAATATTTTACGTTTTCTAAAACTGCAAAAGGTGGTTGTTTAGCTGCCAAAATCCTGCAAATATGAAAGAACAATGTACCTCTTGTGTCTTCAAATCCTTTTCGTTTTCCACAAATACTAAAAGGTTGACAAGGGAATCCAGCCGTCAATACCTCAAAGTCAGGAATAGATTCAACATCGATCTCTGTTATGTCTGAAAATGGGATTTCATCAAAATTATTTTTATAAACTTCTTTGCAACTTTGATCAACTTCGCAAGAGAAAACACATCGATAATCTGCTCGCTCAAAGCCTAAACGAAAGCCCCCAATGCCAGCAAATAGATCTATAAATCG
>JANXUJ010000105.1 GCA_025356295.1 Cyanobacteriota bacterium | reverse complement strand
CAAATTTTACTTTCCATCGTTTGGAAGTTCACATCTTGTAAGCGAATACCGCCACAGGTGACAAACTCTTCTTTAAACACACCTTTTCCTGCGATCGCATATTCACTCGCAGTTAATACGTTTACAATTTGCTGAATTGCCTTGTTAGAAATATCAGCCCATCGCTTTTCAAGTTCTACTTCAGCTTTATCGAGCAGATATTCCCATAAGCGTAATGAGATATCACAAGGACAATAATTAGAGATAAACTTTTTCGGCTGATCAATTTTCGCACTTAATAGAATTTGCTTAACAGCTTCTAATTTAAGCATAGGAATCCAATTAACGGCTAATTTGGCTTGATAGTTGCAATCATGCAATTCTCGCGCCGCCCAAGCGGACAACTTCAAAACGGCAGGACCGCTTAATCCCCAATGGGTAATTAATAAAGCACCTGATTGTTCTAATTGATTACGCGCAGATTTTTTCTTTTCAGGAATAGAATTTGAAGTTAAAAGCTTAACTGTGGCAGGATTTACACTTACTCCTGCAAGTTCATGTAGTTTAGAATCTTTGATATTAAATGTAAAAAGTGAAGGGACAGGTGGCTCCAGTTCATGACCTAACGATCGCGCGATCGCATAACCAGATGGACTGCTACCTGTGGCGAGTAATAGGCGATCGCAAATTAGCTCCTCTCCATTTTTTAGAAACACCTCAAATTTGCTATCTCCTACACGCTCAATCTTCTGCACTACAACATTTGTGCGTAAGTTCACACCTGCTTTTTTAGCCGCAAACATTAGGGCTTCCACAATTGTTCCCGAATCATCGCTGATTGGGAACATTCTGCCATCAGCTTCTGTTTTTAGCTTCACTCCTTCTGCGTTAAACCAGCACACCACGTCTAGCGCCTGAAAGCGTGAAAATGCACCCCGCAGAGCTTTGCCGCCACGAGGATAATTTTGGACTAATTGCGAAGGTTCAAAGCAGTGATGCGTAACATTGCAACGTCCACCGCCTGATATCCGCACTTTCGCGAGCGGTTGTCGTCCTGCTTCTAGCAGAGTCACTTGCGTATGGGAAGCTTGAGCGGCATGGATTGCGCCAAAAAAACCTGCTGCACCACCACCAATTACGATAACTTCTGTACTTGCCAAAATCTAATCCTCTTGCGCCGAATGTCCTAAATCCTAAAATTTCTATCATCAGGATGACTACATTGATTACGGTTTCGTGACAACATCTAGATATGTATGCCGTTTTACTTGAGCATTTGAATGAAATCTCCTGACCGTTTATTAATTGTTGATGATGTACCCGATAACCTATTTCTTGTTCGCACTATTCTTGAAGAAGAGGGGTATGAAATCATAACATCTTCAAACGGTCATGATGCTCTAAAAATTGTCGAGTCAGAGCCGCCAGACTTGATTTTGCTGGATGTGATGATGCCAGTGATGGACGGCTATGAGGTGACACGCCGTATTCGGGCGATGAAAGATTTGCCTTTTATTCCGATTTTGTTGATCACGGCTTACGATCGCGCAAATGCAGTTAAGGGCTTAGACCTCGGAGCCGATGAGTTTATTCGCAAGCCAATTGAGGCTGATGAATTGTTGGCTAGGGTGCGATCGCTGCTGCGTCTGAAACATAGTATTGCGGAGCGCGATCGCATTGATCGGCAGCGACAAGATTTTGTTTCACGCCTAACCCATGATCTGCGTACACCATTAGTCGCCGCAGATCGCATGTTAGGGCTTTTGCAAGATGGTGTATTGGGTGATATTTCGCCCCAAATTTGTGAAGCTTTAAAGGTCATGGGGCGCAGCAATCATAATTTGCTAGAGATGGTAAATAAGCTTTTAGATGTTTATCGTTATGAATCAGGCAGCAAAACGATTGACTTACAGTCATTAAATCTAAAGGAACTGCTGGAACAGGTGGTGCAGGAACTCAAACCGATCGCTATTTCTAAGCATCTACAACTCACCGCCGATCTGGGTGATTGTGTGACTCAAATCAAAGGCGATCGCTTGGAATTATTGCGCGTATTTAATAATTTGATTGGCAATGCGCTCAAATTTACGGAAGTGGGTATTGTCCATGTTAGTTTAGAGATAAATGGGTTGGAGGCAAAGATTACGATCGCAGATACAGGTGCGGGTATTCCATTAGCAGAGCAACCATTTTTGTTCCAAAGATTTAAACAAGGTAGCCATCAAAAGCAAGGTAGTGGTCTAGGCTTGTACCTATCGCACTACATTATCAGCGCCCACAATGGCAAAATTTTAGTCAAGTCATCACCAGATTCCGATCTAGACTCTTCAAAAGGTTCTACTTTTTCTATACATTTGCCGATCCTATGAGTACCCACCAGATTCAATACGATACCCTGCTCAGTGACTACAGCGACCCTCTGAAAGCGATCGCTCTTTTACGCGAATATCGTCCATATTTTGAACTGATTCCGAGTTTACGTCGTCCTAGCGAGAGTTTGATTTCTATTCCTTTGCCAGTGGTACAGCTTACTAGCGCTAACTTGACACAAACTCATGTGCAGATGCAATGCGATCTGGCTTTGATTATGTGTGACCCTGACTGGAAGGTAAAAACTGGTCAAGAGATATTTATATTTATCCATCGCCCCAATGAAGATTATTCTGTTTTACTGCAACGTTGGCGACAAGTGGAAGTGACTCTCGGTGAAGAATATTATTGGCGCTTGCCGTGGAAACATCGCAGCATCATTAGTGATCGCGGGGAATATCACTACCCTCTTTTTGTTACTCTCGACCATTCTCCCGAACGGATTACTAAAGGATTAGAAGGGGCATCTCTTCCCCATGTCAAAGCCGTGACTCCAGCGATCGACCTTGAAATCGAAGAGAATCAAGAAGATGCAATTTGTGACCAAAGCTGTTAAAGTCCAAAGCATTATAATCTATGTCTCCCTGCCTTCGGCGTATATCATAACCACTTACTAAATATTTTAAAACAAATAAATCAATGGCTTCCCAACTACGCGTATATGTTCCGCCTCATCCCATGATTCGTCATTGGCTCACCATTGCTCGCGAGAAACATACACCCGTGCCATTATTCCGAGCAGCAATGGTCGAGATGGGTAAATGGCTTACTTATGAAGCAATTCGCGAGTTTTTGCCTGTGCAAGAAGTGGGTGTAGAAACGCCAGTAGGAACTGTTACGGGACAAGTAATTGATGGTTCTATCCCTCTAGCTTTTGTACCGATTCTGCGCGCGGGACTATCGATGCTCGAAGGTTGTCAAACTCTATTACCGACCGCGAGTGTCTATCATCTGGGCTTAGTTCGTAATGAAGAAACTCTTGAAGCGAGTTGCTATCTCAATCGCTTGCCAGAGAGGTTTGAGCCACAGACGCGCATTTTTATTGTGGAGCCAATGATGGCAACAGGTGGATCAATTATAACAGCCCTCAAAATGTTGACCGAACGTGGGGCTGATGCTTCCTTAATTCGGATTATTAATGCCCTATGTGCGCCCCCTGCTTTGCAACTACTCAATCAACAATTTCCTGCGGTACAAGTCTATTCAGGTTGTATTGATGAGGTTGTGAATGAACAAGGGTGGATTGTGCCAGGACTCGGTGATGCAGGCGATCGCTCTTTTGGAACTTAAAGATAACCTTAAAGACAAGCAGAAGATACGCTTCGCGTATCTTCTGCTTGTCTTTATTTTAGAAATTTAACTAATGCCTCAGCTTTGTCCCACGCTGCGCCACTTTGGATGATTTCTGACGCAAGACTTACACCTTCAGCCCAAGTACTAGCCACACCGCTAATCCGCAAGGCTAAGCCACTATTTAGAGCGACACAATCAGCTTGAGCGCGATCGCCTTTGCCTTGCAACACCGCTCGCAAAATATTTGCATTTTCTTGAACATTACCACCCTTGAGACTCTCAATCGGTGCGTGAGCAAGTCCTAGCTCTTGAGGAGCGATCGCTTCCTGCGTGATCTGACCATTATTCAAAAATGAAATATCGGTAAAATCAGCTAATCCCGCTTCATCCATACCTTCGCGACTATGCAAAACTACGGCTTGAGCGCGATCAAGCAATCGTAATGCTTCTGCTAAAGTATGCGTCAAGTTCTTGTTATAAACACCTAAAACCTGAGCCGTGGGATGAAGAGGATTAACCAATGGTCCAATCAAATTAAAAATAGTGCGGATTCCCAAACTCTTACGGATCGCGCCCACAGATTTCATCGCAGGATGCCAATTAGGAGCAAATAGAAAGGTAATTCCGAGCGCGGGTAAAGCTTCGTAAATCTTTTCGATGGGAGCTGTCAGCTTGATGCCGATCGCTTCGAGTACATCGGCTGAACCAGAGCGACTAGAAACCGCTCGATTGCCATGTTTGGCGACAGGCACTCCCGCTGCCGCTACGACAAAAGCCACCGAAGTAGAAATATTAAAAGTCGAAGCCCCATCACCACCCGTACCGCAGGTATCAATTAGAGGCTTAGTGCGATCAACAATATGACCAAACTTGTCGTTAAATTTTTGGCTCTCACTTTGCGATTGCAATACATTTGCCATCGCCGCCAATTCTGAAGCTTCGACTCCTTTACATTGCAAAGCGGTCAAAATTGCTCCCGATAGCTCTGGGGCGATCGTCCCTTCTAGCCAACCTTGCATTAGGGCGATCGCTTGTTCATTCGCTAGATTTTGCTTGTCGATAAGCTGCTTAAGCAGTTGAGACCAATTCTGTTCCATATTCCTTTTAATTCTTTTTAAGTAGCTAAGAAGCGTGGGTCGTCCG
>JANXUJ010000086.1 GCA_025356295.1 Cyanobacteriota bacterium | reverse complement strand
AATCATAGAGCGCCGCTTTACAGCGCTTTGCACTGAGATAAAACCCAGAGAAAAGTTTAAAAGTGCCGCGAAGCGGCACTTTTAAACTTTTAACTTAAGGTTGTATTAAGTTCGTCAATTGTCGAATAAATTTTAAAAATCTTAGTCATGCTAGTAAGTTCAAATAGCATCTGAACTTGATCGTTAGCGCCACAAATCACCATTTCCCCATTGCTGTTACGGATCGATTTTAAGGCTGAGACAAGCGCTCCTAATCCAGAACTATCCATAAAGCTAATCTCTTGGAGATCAACTACTAACTGTTTAGGAGGATTTACAGCGGAGGCAATATCGTTAACTTGACGGCGAAAATCAGCCGCAGTTGTAACATCCAACCTTCCCGATGGCTGCATGACTTTTACTTCATTACTCATAGATTTGTTTCCTGATCTAAAAATTTACTTATATTGAAGGAGCATAGAGTATTCATTTACGCTTTAACAGAATGCTTCAAGATAAGCATAAATCTTTATCGATAGATTTGGCTCTTATTTGAGCTTTAATAAAATCTTGGCAATATTAAGCAATTTTTTAATCTTCTAATTTTATGGCTGATTTACAAGCAATCCAAGATGTATTGAAGCTCGTGATTGATCGCGATCGCCAAAAAAGTATTATCGAACTCGAGATGGTGCGTGATATCGCGATCAAATCCAATGGAGTAGTCAGTTTTACGTTGTTACTAAATGATCCCAATAGCCCTAGTCGTGATCCTTTAATCCAAGAATGTAAAAGTGCGATTAAGGCGATCGCGACCGTCACCGATGTTTGGGTGAAGGTAATCGCGAATAGTCCTGCGATCGCCACACCTGCTACCCCACCGACAAGTACCTTAAAAGGTATTGATGGCGTGAAATATGTCCTCGCGATTTCCAGTGGCAAAGGCGGGGTTGGCAAAACCTCAGTTGCGGTAAATGTGGCGGTCGCCCTCGCCGATATGGGCGCAAAAGTGGGCATTCTGGACGCGGATATTTATGGACCAAATGTGCCTGTGATGCTGGGTATGGAGTCAGCACAGGTCAAGGTCATCAAAGCTGAAAACGGTGCAGATGTAGTCGAGCCAGCCTTTAACTATGGCGTAAAAATGATCTCCATGGCATTCTTAATTGCTAAAGATCAGCCTGTTGTCTGGCGTGGACCAATGCTCAATGGTGTGATTCGCCAGTTTCTCTATCAAGCAAACTGGGGCGAACTCGATTATTTAATTGTGGATATGCCACCTGGTACTGGGGACGCGCAATTAACCCTCACGCAGTCTGTGCCGCTGGCAGGAGCCGTGATTGTGACCACGCCGCAAACTGTGTCTTTACTAGACTCGCGCAAGGGTTTAAAGATGTTTCAAAATATGGGTATCCCTGTTTTGGGCATTGTCGAAAATATGAGCTACTTTATCCCGCCTGATATGCCCGACAAGCAATACGATATTTTTGGTTCAGGTGGCGGCAAAAAAACTTCAGAGGAGCTTGGTGTGGATTTGCTCGGCTGCGTGCCTTTAGAAATCAGTCTGCGCGAGGGGGGCGATCGCGGTGTACCGATTGTATTGGGACATCCCGAATCTGCTTCAGCTAAAGCTTTAAAAGAGATAGCTAAGGCAATCGCCGCTAAAGTTCAAGATAGCTGATCTCTATTTTGCTGCCTATATTTACTGCCTAATATCCTAAGCTCTCATTTGGCTTGTTCTTAGGCAGTTCAGAGACGGTTGCAGGTACATCACGCTTGGGACGCAGAGGCGCTGCTTGCAAAAAAATTGATTTTTCTGGGCTTTCGCGGACTAGATCACCTGGTTTCTTTTGAATTGAGCGCAACATATCGTTGTCAAATGAGCCTTCAGCAGTGGTCAGTTGTCGCTCCTGACGCTTGAGTTGTTCGAGCTTTTTGTACTGTTGATTCCACTGCTCTTGGGCATACACTGTCCAACCGTAGATCGCAAATACTGAGATAGTCAGCAACACGGTCATCGCGATCGAAACTTTTTGGGTTGATAAAAGTACGCGCACCCATATTGGTAAAGGAAAAGAATCAGTACGCGGTAAGCGTTTAACATTTTTATTCGCGGCGGACTTATTCGCAACAGAATTATTCGCGGATAATTTGCGACTTGCTGGCAGGCGTTTATTTTTGCGATCAAGTGGCTGAGGCGATCGCTGGGGTTCGGGACTTCTCGCTCTGCTAGCTGTCATTTTCTTAACTCTTCTTTCACTCAAGTTTCACCATTGCTACTTGTAGCACTTTCATGACGAAATTACCAAGTAGTTTCCGAACATTTTGAAATTTCTTTGACTTTTGGGTAACTATATAACGATAATGCCTTGCGCTGAATTAAAACCCAGTGAGACTTTTGAGAGTGCCGCGAAGCAGCACTCTCAGATTGTAGATATTAGGATTTCATTGATTTTTTGGCAACAAGAATTTGACACTAATCCGATCGCCTTCTTTTAAACCAAGCTCTTGAGTTAGTCCTGCTCTCACCTCAAGCACATTATCAGCAACAACGCCATCAGCTGGATAAATCGGACAAGGATCAGTCTTACAAGTAGTCGCATTTCGGGCGATCGCTTTAACTTCACCATCTAGCAAGAAAATGATATCCAGAGGTGAAGGGGTGTTTTTCATCCAAAAAGCGACAGGTCGAGCAGGTGTGAACGGAAATAACATGCCGCGATCATCACTTAGAGGTGGGCGAAACATTAAGCCTTTTTGTTGCTGACTCGGAGTATTGACAACCTCTAGCTGGATTTCGCGTCCAAAGATATTAGCAGTGGCAGTGATAGGCAAATATTGAGCCAGTTCTTCGACTGGCGTGGGTTTAGTTGAAGAAGGCTTAGTTTGAGAAGGTGCTGTTGCGGGAGCCTTAGCCATGTCAGAGGCAGCAGGGGAGCTACAACCCATAAGACAAAGGCTCAAACCAAACGTACATAGTTTTATAGAAAGTATTTGGATCGAACTACGAGCAGGTGTGTCACAATTTCTAATATCGTCAGTCATATTGACAGTCATCCTATGTCTTCTCCTCTAAACATCGCATTTATCTGGCATCAGCATCAACCTCTATACAAAAGCGCGATCGCTGGCAAGTATCATTTGCCTTGGGTGAGGCTGCATGGCGTAAAAGATTATTTGGATTTGGCATTGATGTTGTCAAGGTATCCCAAACTACATCAAACGATCAACCTTGTTCCATCGCTGATCCTGCAATTGCAAGATTATGTTGAAGGAAAAGCATTTGACCCTTACTTATCGCTCAGTCTGACACCTGTCGATAGTCTAACGCGATCGCAAAGACATTTTATAGCTGAACATTTTTTTGATGCCAATCATCAAACGATGGTTGAGCCATATCCGCGCTATGCCGATTTACTAGCGCAGAAACAAGCCTATGGGATCGAATGGTGTGTAAATAATTGGCAAGCGCCCGATTTTAGCGACCTATTGGCATGGCATAACCTCGCATGGATTGATCCCCTTTTTCGTGAAGCTGATCCTGAAATTGCGGAATGGTACAATCGCGGCAAAGACTTTACCCTTGCCGATCGCCAAAGAATCTATAGCAAACAGCGTGAGATCATTGCCCGAATTTTGCCGCAACATTCTCAGATGCAAAAAGATGGACAACTAGAAGTCACCACCAGTCCTTATACGCATCCGATTATGCCGCTTCTGGCGGATACTCAAGCAGGTCGGATTGCGGTTCCACAGATGTATTTGCCTAATACTCGCTTTCGGTGGGAATCAGACATCACCATGCATTTAGAAAAAGCCAAAACAGTCTATCGAGAGCATTTTGGCTGCGATCCTAGAGGGCTTTGGCCGTCAGAGCAATCAGTTAGCCCTGCGATCTTGCCGCATGTTTCTAAGCAGGGCTTTTCGTGGCTATGCTCTGATGAAGGTGTCTTAGGCTGGAGCCTCGGACATTATTTTCGCCGTGATGAACGTGGGTCGATCAATGCCCCACATTTGCTCTATCAACCCTATCGCCTTGAGACTATCCATGGCGACTTGGCAATTATTTTTCGCGATCGCCAGCTTTCTGATTTAATCGGGTTTAGTTATGGCGCGCTCTTGCCTCAGGCTGCTAGTGATGATCTATGCGATCGTTTGATGACCATTCAAAAACAGCAAAACGAATACTTAGCTGAACATCCTGACAGTCAGCCCTGGCTGGTGACGATCGCCCTTGACGGCGAAAATTGCTGGGAATTTTATCCTCAAGATGGCAATCCATTTTTGCAAACTCTTTATAAAAATCTTTCCGAAAATGAAAATCTGAAGCTAGTCACCGCAACTGAATATTTAGAAAAATTCCCACCAGTGGAAAAAATTCCACCGCATCAACTGCATAGCGGCTCATGGATTGATTCCAGCTTTACGACTTGGATCGGCGATCCTGTTAAAAATACGGCTTGGGAATTACTCGCTGAGGCAAGACAAATTTTAGCTAATCACGCTGAAGCTACGCCAGAAAATAATCCTGAAGCATGGGAAAGCCTGATGGCAGCTGAAGGCTCAGATTGGTTCTGGTGGTTTGGAGAAGGGCATAGCTCTAACGATGATGCGATGTTTGATCGCCTATTTCGTGAACATTTGCAAGTGATCTATCGCGCCCTAAATGAGCCAGTACCCCATGCTCTGCTCTATCCCCTTGAGCCACATGATGTCTCAACTAGCGATCGCCCGACTAGCTTAATTCATCCAATTATCAATGGCAGATTTGAGAATGATGATTGGCAAGGATCGGGCAAAATTGAAATTAGTGGCGCGCGTGGAGCCATGCATCAAAATGCACCTGTTAAGCGTTTATGGTATGGATACGATCATTTTTATTGCTACTTACGCCTAGAATTTAGTAATCTAGAAAACATTGCTCAAAGTAAGCTACATTTGTTGTGGTTTTATCCGAGTCGGATTCATCCTAACAGTCCTGTCAAACTTTTGGATATGCCTGATGTATCACCGCTAAATTATTTGTTTCGCCATCATTTAGCGATCGATTTTGCCGATAAATCAGTCAACCTCCAAGAATCTACAGAACAATTTGGTTGGCAAACTATCGCCACATATACAAAAATAGGGCTTGAGCAATGTTTAGAAATTGCTGTACCCTGGAGCGATTTGGCGGTCAAGCCTCAGTCTGTTGCAAGACTGGTGATTATGCTCAGTCAAAAAGATCATTTTCAAATGTCTTTACCTGAGTACACGATCATTCCTATTGAAGTGCCTTAGTGTTGCATTATTAATGCGTTATTAAAGAGATGACAGTGGAAAAGCTACAAAAAACCAGCATTGAGTCAATTGTCGAACAGGCTTTGCAGGATGGGTATCTAACTCCTGCAATGGAATCTGAAGTGGGGCGGATTTGTGACAGTGCCTTTGAACTCTCCGTGGAAGAGTACATGGCACTCGATCGCCTGATGGGTGCATTGCTAACTGGAGAGGTAGTTGCTGTACCACGCAAGCAATTTATTAATGTAATGGAAGAATTGGTACTTAGTGAAGCTGTGGCAAGGGTTGCCGAAATCGAAGCTAACAGCAATAAAGTTTTGGATTTGGGGGATATTGCAGCTTACGCTCTTAACCGTTTGCCACCCCTGTACGCAACCACTGAGCAAGGTGCAAGTTATCAAAGAGACAGGGCGATCGCCGACTTGCAACATTTGATTGCGCAGCAAGTTAAAGAAGCGATCGATCGCAATATTGATCGTCCTGAGTTTTTCCCCGATCGCTCTAGCTTCGGCTCGATTAATAAAGACTCTGTACTTTCCCAGCTTAGTAATCTACTACAGGCTTATGCCCCAGACTATGAGCAGAAGTAATTTAGAGAAGTACCGCGCTCTGCGCGGTACTTCTCTAAATTGCATGATTGAGATCGGATGGGGATAACCGATCGCGAAGAATTTGCCCATCACGAAATAAGATAATTCGCTGTGTATTTCTAGCTACATCAGCCTCGTGAGTCACCATGATCACCGTGATGCCACTAGCATTCAATTCGCCAAATAACTCCATCACCTCAGACGTGGTATGCGAATCGAGCGCACCTGTCGGTTCGTCAGCTAGCAACATCACAGGGTTATTAACGATCGCTCTAGCGATCGCCACTCTTTGCTGTTGTCCACCAGACATTTGATTAGGACGATTATTTAACCGATGCCCCATCGCTACTCGTTCAAGAGCGATCGCAGCTCGTTCTTTTTGTTCTTTTGGGCGCACATTAGCATAAGCCATCGGCAGCATTACATTCTCCAGCGCTGAGAGTTGGGCTAGAAGATGATATTGCTGAAAGACAAAGCCGATTTTGAGATTGCGAACTCCAGCCAAATCACTTTCCTGCATATGTGAGACATCTTGTTCATCCAGAAAGTACTGCCCTGAAGTACTGCTATCGAGACAGCCGATGATGTTCATACAGGTGGATTTGCCAGAACCAGATGCGCCCATAATCGCGCAATATTCGCCTTCTTTGATCACAAAGCTAACATCATCTAGAGCTTTGACGAGAGTGTCATCTTGACCATAATACTTGCAGACATCATTAAGACGGACAATTTCGCGCTTTGAGTCTGAGACTGGAATGCTTGGGGCGATCGCGTTGGTGGTTAACATTATCAAATACTCCTTAAATACTTACTCCTTAAATACTTCTTAGCGCCACAATTGGGTCAAGTCGTGCAGCTTGTCTTGCGGGGAAAATCCCAAAAAATAAACCAATACCGCCAGATACACCAACCGAGAGGCAAATTGCTCCGATCGATACACCTGCTTGTAATGGAGAAACAGCCGCAATCAGGAATATGCCACCAATGCCGATCGCCGTGCCGATCGCGCCCCCGAGTAACGACAAAATCACCGCTTCAATCGTGAATTGAGTCAAGATATCGCTGGGTGACGCACCGATCGCTTTGCGAAGTCCGATTTCTTGAGTGCGCTCAGTAACAGATACCAGCATGATGTTCATGATGCCAATGCCACCGACAAATAGGGATATCCCTGCGATCGCCGCCAGCAAAATTGTTAATGCACCTGTAATATTACCGACAATTTCTAGCGCATCCTGTTGCGTGCGAACTGTGAATGTGTCATCGGCATTGACATCAGACGTGCGATGGCGTAATCGCAGCAGATTAGAAATTTGGAATTGAGCCGCACTTACATTGTCATTACTGGTTGCTGAGACATTGATCACCGCGACAGCCACGCCATAGGGTGAGGTTTTGCCTGTCAGTCGGCTGGTCATCGTGGTGATTGGCAAAAAGATCGTGTCATCTTGGTTTGTACCAAGAAAAGCCCCTTTCTCAGACATGATGCCAATTACTTCATAGCTTGTGCCACGCATTCGCACCGTTTGCCCGATCGCTGTCCCTTGCGGAAATAATTCTTTGGCGATCGCGGCTCCTACCGTGACAACCCGCGCATTCCGTTTAATATCTTCCTCATTAAAAAACCTTCCCGAGCTAACTTCCGCATTTCGGACGATCGCATAACCATCAGTCGTACCGATCAGCGTGGCGCGTTTAGTATTATTGCCAGCGATCGCTAACTCTGAGCCATTAATCTGCGGTGCGACACTGCGAACTGTGGGAACTTGAGTTGCGATCGCTTCGGCATCAGCAAGCACTAATCGATTTGGCGGTGCAATTACATTACGGCGAGCATTATCAGTACCTGTGATCACAAAAATGACATCAGTACCCAAGGATTGAAACTGCTGCGAAGCATATTTTTGTGCGCCCTGTCCAACCCCGACCATCAAAATCACTGAGGCATTACCAATGATGATACCCAGCATCGTTAATGTACTACGCAACCGATTAGCAGCGAGGGTTTTGCCCGCCATGCGGAAGCTTTCCCAAGTATCCATCCTTAACTTTTCCTGAGTTAATAAGCCGTTAAGCCGTTTTACAAAGTCTCATGCTCAAACCAAAAACAATAAATTTAGAAGAAAATTGCAAAGCAATTTTCTTCTAAATTTATTCTGATTCGATATATGGAAATTAGCACTATATTTCTTTCTTAGCATCATCTCGTAGAGCGAAATTTAGAAATAATCGAATTTTGGCTTTCAAGAAAAAGTACTAGAATGAACTTACCAAGTTATTGATTTAGTCATTGATTTTCTATGCCGAAGCTATCAAAACCACCCGATCCTCGCGATCCTGAATACCAGAGCCTAGAGAGGCGGATCAATTTTTATCTGCATCTAGCAATCTATTCTGCTTGCAGTACTTGTATGTGGTTTGTGCAGACGATTACGGAAAAACTGTGGGTATGGTCGGTTTGGGTATCAATTATTTGGGCGGTGTTTATTCTGGGACATGGCATCTGGGTTTTTACCAAAGAAAAGCAAATGCCGAAAGTAGATGCCGAGAATTTTTGAAAGAATGAAGTAAAAAGATAAAGATATGGAAATTGGTTTGTATGAGACAGATTTCTATCGCTGGAATGATATTGATATAGAGCTTTAATAAATTAAGCTTGAGTTATCGTGGTACTCACAGCTTAGAACTGTTGCTGAAAGATTGTGGGTGCAACTACACGAAAAGGCTCTGCACCTAAAGAAGTTGGGTCTATTCGCCAACGTTCTTCTTGAGTGCTGTACTCGGCAATCTTCTCGGCGCGGCGATTGTGAAGTAATACATTAAATCTTTGTTTTTGGGCTTCAGTACCTAACTTAAATAAAAAGCTAAAACGAGCTAAATAGTCAGATGCTATCCATCTACTCGGATTAATCGTGACGATCGCTTGTTTAGTCTCAACGTTAATCGCGATATTTTCGACCCAACCTTCTTCTAATCGCTGAGACTTCCACCAGAGGCTTGGCTCAACTAACTGCTGCGGTACGTTCATCGGCTCAGCGATCGCCGTAGGAATAGCGATCGCCCACGGAGCGATCGCAACCAAAATATAATTAGCAGCCAGCTTAGTGATCATCCTAAACCTCGTGATGTATTTTTTAAGACTCAAACCATTATAATCGCATTTACCGAGCGCCACTTGCGCCACTATCTAGCAGGAGCAATATGAAGCCAGTTGTGGCAGTGATCGACTACGAAATGGGCAACTTGCACTCAGTCTGCAAAGGTTTAGAGATGGCAGGTGCGACTCCGATTGTCAGCAATAATCCGCAAGAGTTGGCTGATGCCGATGGGATTGTTTTGCCAGGAGTAGGGTCATTTGATCCTGCGATGCAAAAATTGCGGGCGACTAAACTCGAACAACCTATTCAAGATGCGATCGCTAGAGGAAAGCCATTTCTAGGGATTTGCTTAGGGATGCAAATCTTATTTGAAAGCAGTGAAGAAGGGCAAGAAGCAGGACTGAGAATTATCAAAGGACAGGTTAAACGGTTCAGTCCTGAGCCAAATCTGACGATCCCACATATGGGTTGGAACCAACTAGAACTTACTCAAGCTAGTTGTCCACTTTGGCAAGACTTAGGAGCTAGCCCTTGGATGTATTTTGTGCATTCTTATTACACCGCACCTATTGATAACTCGGTGACATCAGCAACTACAACTCACGGCAATCAAACAATTACAGTCGCGATCGCCAAAGATAATGTCATGGCAGTGCAGTTTCATCCAGAAAAATCATCCAACCACGGGATACATTTGCTCACAAATTTCGTCAGAATGATGAGCGCGTAGGATAATAATAGAGTTTCGTGAGATTTATGAAGATCAAAATGATCAAACAATTAGGTATCGTTTCTTGTCTAGCATTAGCCTGTGCCGTGGTTTCGCCTTCAGTCGTGCGCGCCCAATCTAACGCAGGATTTATTATATTTGGTAGCGCAAAAGATAATGCACTTGACTATTGCCTTGATAGTGGCAACAGTGGTCGTAGCGATCGCTATTATTTAGAAATTAAGCCCCAAAAGTTCAAAGTCTCCGAAGTGATCGTTACCTATCCTGATCATTTCAATGGCAGCTTTGATACTTCCGATATGAAGCTGCGTGTCACCGATCAATGCCGCGGTGGTAAGGATTTGGAAATTGAATCAGCCACATGGGACAAAGAAACTCGCCGCGTTACTATTATTCCCAAAGAAGCAATTCCATCAAAAACGGCTCTGAGAGTTGTGATGTCAAATGTGCGAAATCCAGACTATAGCGGTTTCTATCAGTTTGATGGCAGAGTTATGCGTGCTGATATACCTGTTCCTGTTTACATTGGTTCATGGGTCATCACCCTTGACTAACTCAAATTGATAAAGACTTGCAAAGCAAGCCTTTATATGTAGTACGGATTGTTTTCCCGCCTTTGGTGGGGAAACAATCATCTATACCTCGCTCGCTTTGTGAGCCTTTATTGTGATTTGCATCTTAATTTTTATGCTTTAAATATGAATATTCTTGTTAGTAATGATGACGGCATTTATGCTCCAGGGGTAAGAGCATTAGCTGAGGTACTTAGTGAGACTGATCATCGGATTACAGTGGTTTGTCCAGACCGTGAGCGATCAGCAACAGGTCATGCATTGACTTTACAAGAGCCATTACGCGTTGATAAAATTTCGGGGATTTATCCATCGGGAATAGAAGCCTGGGCTTGTTCGGGTACGCCTTCGGACACAGTAAAACTAGCGCTTGATGCATTGTTGATCGATCGCCCTGATCTAGTCTTGTCAGGAATTAATCGCGGTGCAAATTTAGGAACCGATGTTTTATACTCTGGCACAGTGTCAGCGGCAATGGAAGGTGTGCTAGAAGGTTTGCCAAGCATTGCTTTTAGTCTGACCAGTTTTACGCATTTAGACTTTAGTGCAGCGGCAAATTTTGCTCAGAAAATGGTTAAGGCGATCGCTGATTATCCTCTCGAAGAAGCGATCTTGCTCAATGTAAATATTCCTGCGATCGCCGAGCAAGATATCTGCGGCGCTGTTGTCACCCGTTTAGGTATCCGCCGCTATCGAGACCTATTTGAGAAGCGCATCGATCCGCGTGGCAAAACTTACTATTGGCTATCGGGTGTGGTTATTGAAGAAGAAGCTGAATCAGATACAGATATCCAAGCAATTAGAGATAATTACATTACAATTACGCCGCTTAAATATGACTTGACTCTTGCGGCTGCTATTCCTTTTATGAAAACATGGACAGAGAAGCTAACTACTCTTTCGGGACTAATATTGTAGCGATCGCACTTTCAGGCGGAAAAAGTTCTCGCATGGGACGGGACAAAGCTCTATTAGAAATAAATGGAGAAATTTTATTGTTTAGAATTTGCCGAACTGCTTTAAAAGTAGCTAACTCAGTTTATGTAGTAGCGAAGAGTCACGAGCAGTATCAAAAAGCAATCGCTGACTCACTTGATCATACTTTTGTCGTCTTAGATCATCGATTTGAAGGTGCATTAGTAGGTTTTTGGCAAGGAATTAAAGCGATCGCTGATCCTGCTGATTGGATATTATTGCTGGCTTGCGATTTACCAAATATTCAAAGTGATGTTTTACAAGTTTGGGCTAGTCAGTTAGCCGAGTTATCTGAAAGTGCGATCGCCTATCTACCAAGTTACCTAGAGCCGCGCTACCTAGATGAAAACTCTCAAAAGCAATGGGAACCTCTATGTGGTTTTTATCGATGGCAATGTCAAGATTCACTAGAGAATTTTATTGCTAAAGGAGGGCGATCGTTTCAAAAATGGTTAGCCACTCAAGAAGTCGTCACAATCTCCAATATTCCTACATCTATGCTTTTAAATTGCAACACTCCCGATGATTTAGCGCGTATACCACCATGCCCAAACGATCAGGACGGCTTGCAGCGGTAAGCGCCACCAGCGCAATAAATCTGAATCAGGAATTCCATCCATCTGAATACGATTAACTGCCATATTGATATTGGCAGGAAATACAGCAATAAATAATGCAATTAATCCCCACGCTGCAGCTTGACTCACAGGTGGAACTAACAAACCCACTCCTCCTAATATCTCAAATACGCCACTAATGTAGACTAGGGCAAGAGGATATGGCAAAAAAGAAGGAACGATCTTCACAAAGGGATTAGGACTTACCCAATGTAAAGTGCCAGCAGTGATCATAAATATAGCAAGCAAGACTCGAAGAATTAACTTGATTGTGGGCATTTGACTAAGTACCTCTATAGTAATTTTTAAAAAAGGGTTAATTGTTGTGGCGGCGGAACTAAATTGTTCCAAGGCAATGCAAGTACAGGAACATTTGCTTTTTCTAACATTTCCTGAAAATATTTAGCATTATGTGGCGATCGCTCTTCAATAGGACAGTGCATAAAAAATAAACTTGAGTTCCATTGGCTAACCAGTCGCGCAAATGAGTCCCCCACTCTCCCCCTAGGATAAAAATCACCAACCCAACCTTTATAAGCCCACACTGCACAGCCCAAATAAAATTTAAAGTCCATATTTTTTAAATATTTTTTAAACTGAGAGAAGCGAAAACCTACTATGAGCTACTTCTGCTCTTTGGCTGGAACATTACGGCATTAATTTTAGATTTCATAAGTAAGTTCGCTCTGTTATATATTAATACTTGATAGAAAAGCAATTGTACTATAAGTATAAACTATGCTAATTTATGTCTAAGTTCCTTAACAATATGAAATCAAAATATGCAGCATTCAGTTGACCCAGATAAAGACCAGCCAATTACTCCTTGGGATGGCAAAATTTTGCGTAGTCGAATTGTCAAAACATTGGAGTTGGTGCAAGATGCGATCGCGATCTCTCTTTGTATTGGACTGTTTTGTGTCATGGTGTTGCAACTTAAAGAGATTTTTCTATCGTTAGTAACGACCTTGCACTTTCATGACATAACAGCAGATATTTTATTCATCCTCATTTTAGTGGAATTATTTAGGCTATTAATTATTTACCTGCAAGAACAGCGAGTTTCGATAGGAGTTTCCGTAGAAGTCACTATCGTTTCTGTATTGCGAGAAGTAATTGTTAAAGGGTTACTAGAAGTCGAATGGAAGCAAGTCATGGCTACCTGTGCTTTTCTAATTGCTCTAGCCCTACTATTAGTAGTGCGGGTTTGGCTGCCACCCACATTTGAAGGCGTTGATCCGCAGCAAATGGCTTCCGCACGACGCAAAGACCAAAAAATTACAGAATAAAATTCATTCTGTAAAAGAAAAGAGGGACGCATTGCGTCCCTCTTTTCTTTTACTTGATTTGATTAAGTAACTGTTTAATTGTTTTGATTAGTTCAGGTGGATGATACGGCTTAGTTAAGTAAGCATCTGCCCCCTGCTTCATGCCCCAGTACTTATCAAATTCCTCACTTTTGGTTGTACACATAATAACGGGTACATCCTTTGTAGAGGCGTTACTTTTGATCCAACGACATAACTCGTAGCCATTCATTCGCGGCATGACCACATCAGTAACAACAAGATCGGGAGTCACAGCTTTAAGCTTTTCGACCGCATCAGCGCCGTCATGAGCTTCCGTAACTTCCATGCCATATTGCTTTAAATGTGCCGAGACCATCTCTAACACCATCGAACTATCGTCCACTACAAGGACTCTTACCATAACTGCCTTCCTGCTTTTCCAGTTGTGCATTAGCGTTGATCATGTCGCTAACGCAATCTTAAAATTTGTAAAACCTTAAAGATGAGATAAGGTTAGAGTAATGCCCAATACTATCGGTATTGTTGACAGTATATCAGAATGCAACTTGGTTGGATTGCTATGGTGATGGTTGCGGTTGAAGGTTTGAGCAAAATTTATAATATTGCTGTCAAAGAAGCTGGTCTAGTTGGGACACTCAAACACTTTTGGCATCGTCAATATCGAGCGATCGCCGCCGTTAAAGATATTTCTTTTGCGATCGAATCGGGCGAGATCGTCGGTTTTTTGGGGCCAAATGGGGCGGGTAAGACTACAACCCTAAAAATGCTGACAGGCTTAATCAACCCCTCATCGGGAACAGTGCAGGTAGCTGGACATATTCCATTTCAACGCGATCGCAAATTTTTGCAAAAAATCACCTTAGTGATGGGACAGAAACAGCAATTAATTTGGGATTTACCCGCCCTAGACTCATTGAGGATGAACGCGGCCGTATATGACATCCCTAACAAAATATTTAACCATCGCCTCGGTGAACTGACTGAGATGCTATCTCTAGAAGATAAGCTCACGCAGCCAATGCGAAAGCTATCTCTCGGTGAGCGCATGAAAGCGGAATTATTGGCAGCACTGTTGCATCAGCCACAGGTTTTATTTTTAGATGAGCCAACGCTGGGTCTAGATGTCAACGCTCAAGCCAGTGTGCGTGAATTTCTGCGCGAATATAACGATCGCTATCAAGCCACGATTTTGATCACAAGTCACTATATGGCAGACATCACAGCTTTGTGTAAGCGAGTATTGCTGATCCATCAAGGTGGGCTGATTTATGATGGCAGTCTTGAAGGGCTGCACAATAATTTCGCGCCCTATCGTGAAGTGCGTATTGAACTAGCGCAACCAATTAGCGATCGCCAAATTTTACAAAAATACGCAAAAATCTCAAATATTGATGGTCAGAGCGTATGTTTTTTAGTGCCAAGAGAAGATTTAACCAGAGTCGTCTCTGAGATTTTGGCTGAGCTCGAAATTATAGACTTATCAGTCAATGAACCTGCGATCGAAGAAGTAATTGGGCAAGTTTTTCGTGCGGGTAGCATAAATATTTAATTAGCTTTAATTAGCAAAACCAGAGTTGAGTTCATCCGCGCAGCAGACGAACTCAACTCTGGTAGTTCATGAGCTAGAAATAGTTCATGAGCTAGAAAGTGGCAAAATCAACCGACTGAGAATGCGATTGTCTTCTAGTTGATATAGAGATAACTCACCGCCTACCTCAATCATCAGATTTTGACAAATTGCTAGATGTAGACCAGGAGGCGTATCTAATAACGAAGGTGATAGAGGATCGATCACCCGACCTTGATGTAGCTCTTGAAGCAAAGATGCATCAACTACACCATAGTCAGTAATTGATAGTTCTAAAAGCTTCTCGTCAATCTGGCGACACCAAAGATCGATACGTCCACCAACTTCCGAGCGCCCACAGGCAAACAGTAACAACTCATTTAATACCATCTCCATCTTGGCGATGTCACCGCCAACGACAACATTGGCTTGGTTGTGTACCTGCGACCAAATTTGTCTCTGTTTTATTAATGAATCAACACGCTCCAACCCTCGTTTGAGCATACCTGCGAGGGGAGCCGTCTCATAGTTGGGACGCAAGCGCCATTGCTCTTTACGAATAATTTGTGGTATCGGTGATAGAGACCCCTGTAATTGCTTGAGAGAGCTTTGTAAAGTTACATTGTTAAGGCCACCAGTACCATTAGCACGAGCATCGGCATCTAATAAACGCTGTACTCCGCCACTGACACTGCGATAGATGTCTTCTAAACGACGATGCTTGTACCAGTTGAGGCGTTCTAATTCTTGACGATTATGCTTAAGATGCTCAACCAATAACAAATGTCGGCGTGACCAAGCAAGTTGGTTTGCCAACATATTAAAAGCTTGCAGCTGGCGATCAACCCATCGCCGCCCAGCGCGATCAGCAACTAAGATCATTCCTGTTGGTTGGTGATCGGGCGTTGTTCGTAAAGCCGTCACCATCATATGTCCTAGCGCAGGAGTATTGAGCCAAGCTTTAGTCGGTTCTGGCAAATCATGAATACTAAGCGGTAAAATCCCTTCACTTTGAATCGCCCACTGCACGAGCGGGTCTTCTTCGATCGCGATCAGGGTTTCGCTAATTGTGAGTTGATATTCTTCACGACTGGCAAATACTGAGGCAATCTGTCCACCTTGTCGCCCAGGGAGCCAGACCACTAGCACCGCAAGGGGAGATTGAGTTACCTGAGCCATTAATTGCGTAGCCGTATGATGCAACTTTTCGAGGGTATTTGACTGTTGTAAAGCAACCAGACCAAATTGTACGGCTTGATGAGACTTTTGGCGTTCATCAGATAAGCGTTGCAATTCATTTTGGTGAACGATTAACCCAACTTGCTGAGCCACGGCTTGCACCATCTCGCGTTCAGGGCGAGACCATGTGCGCGGCGCTTCATGGGCAACAGCGAGAATACCTTCTAGGGATTTACCAATCGAAGTACTGCTGACAATCATTGATCGCACTTCTAAATCGAGTAATGAGTTACGCCATGAGAGAAACTTAAAGTCACTATCGAGATTTTCGACAGTTGCTGCGTCAGCAGATTGCTCCATCATCTGCACATCGACAGGTGCTAGTCCTGCCAACTGGTTAGGAATCGGGCGACGATTTTTGGGATGATACTGAAAATCGATCCGAAATGTATCATTGTCTTGATCGTAAGTGGCGACCCAAAATCTCTCGAGGCTAAGTCTCTGACATAATTGTTCGGCGGCTTTATCGAGTGCAGCTTGCCAATCGCTATCCGAGTAAATTGCTCTTGCAATCCCAGCTGTGAGAATTTGATCAGAAGCAATGCGATCAAGTGTGACTTCCATTTCTTCTAAAGGAGCCGTAATCGCCGCTAACTGAGCAGCTCCACGCACAAAATTACGTTCATCGTCAGTCCAGAGTCTCGGTTCATCGCCTTCTACAGACAAAAATCCTAAAAGCTCTGACTGAAAAAATATCGGGGCAATGATTACAGAGACTGCTCCAAATTGTTCCATTACCCGATTACTAACTTCGCCCTTAGTCATTGATTTGGCATCAACAACAACGACAAGCTGATCCTTTGATAGGGCTTGGTACAAACTAGGAGCGTTTTGTACTGTCACTCCAGCTGTATTGTCAACTGCTTGCTTGCTCTTTGGACCTGGTTGGCGATTGGCTGTGCGCCGCCAAAAGTACTGATGTTCGCGCTCAAACCAGTAGATATTAGTGTGATCGGGCATCACGAAGCTGTGCGTCTCTTGAACTATTTCTTCAAGTCGTTCGTTAAGTGCAGGTATATTGCGAATTTTTGCGAGTATTTGGAATAAGGGTTCATCTGGACGCTTAGCATTCTGATAGTGCCACTCTGCTTCAAGACGACTAAGGGTTGCGCCAAGTGTGCCAAGAACCACAGATAATCTTGATCTTTCCTCATTGCGTGGTGCAACATTCCACAGATTTGAGCCGAGTAAAACTAAACCAAAGCTGCGATCGCGATGATAGATCGGCCAGATTAATGTGCCTTGAATATCAAATTTCTGAGCTACTTTTTGCCATTCACCACTACGTTTTTCTTGACGTAAATCAGCGATCGGTACAGGCTTACGCTGCAAAATTACCTGATCGAGCAAATCTCCTGCATTGAGCGCAAATCGTTCTTTTAAAAATTTAATTTCACCCGCAGGAGTAGTCCCACCTTTGCCAGCAAGTCGGTGATTTTCTGGCTCATAAAGTGCAATCCAGATTAATTTATATTCAAAATTGTCACGAAGATAGTCGAGTGTTGCCGCCAATAAGTTGTCGATACTATCTTCATCACGCAAGAACTGCATGATTCGCCCAAGGTTAACAAATTGGCGATCCCATGGGTTAGCTCCTGCTTGACTCATATTTTTGGCCTGACGTGTTTAACTTAAGTATGGCTAGCGGCGTACGGTAACAAGCTAAAAGTGTTTGAAGTGATCTGAAATGGGGTTATAACAGTATTCATCATAAGCTTACAATCTTTAGCCTAGAAAGTCAGCAATACATCATACTTTTCTCAATCTTCATCATAAAAGCATAAGCAATTACTTAAATTAATTATGCTTTTACGCTTATTCCATTAACCATTCTAGAGATCGCTCACCGATTTGTAGAGGAATGCTGACTGCCTTGCCGAGGCGTGGTCGATCTTTGGTGGTCTCAATAAATTTTTGTACCTGATCAACTACGCCCCAGTCACTAAGATAGGAGGCGATCGCATCAAGATGTTGCACAAAGTCAGCTTCATTCATCTCAAAAGATTTCTGTTCTTGATAGCGCCACATTACTTGCAAGAAAATTTTTCCTTGAGTTTTGCGTAGCTGCACATCATAGGAAAAGTCCCATTTATTGGCGATCGCTTGTCGTAATTGTTCACCTGTCATAATTGCAATGCTTTAGTTAGATTGGCTTGTGAGTCTTGCAACACTTGTGTGCCTGTGGCAACATCCACTTTCTTCCAATACATTAGTAGAGCTAGCTTAACGCTTTTACCTGATTTTTTTAGCAAGGTCTGAGATTCTTCACGACTAATCGAGGTGAGATCGCAAATAATCCGTATGGCGCGATCTTCGAGCTTGCTATTTGTAACCGCCACATCGATCATGCGATTGCCATAAACCTTGCCCAGTTGTACCATTACGCCTGTCGAAATGGTGTTAAGAACCAGTTTGGTCGCTGTACCTGCCTTTAATCTGGTCGAACCAGCCAAAATCTCTGCACCAACAAGAGGACGAATCTCGATATCGTACTGGACGGGAAATTGTTCGGGCGGTACACAACAGAAGAATACAGTTTTTGCGCCCCGTTGGGTGGCTGCTCTTAGTGCGCCATGCACATAGGGTGTTGTTCCACCTGCGGTAATTCCAAATACAACATCGCGATCGCAAATATTCCGCTCCGCGATCGCCATGGCTCCATCATCTTCATGATCTTCAAGTGCCTCTGAGCTTTTTACCATTGCATTCATGCCACCCGCCAAGATGCCTTGAATCAATTCAGGATCGCTACAAAAAGTGGGTGGACATTCAGCTGCATCTAGCACACCTAGTCGACCGCTAGTACCAGCACCGACATAAAACAATCTGCCACCTTTAGTGATCGCCTCAGCAATCAACGTAATGGCTTGCGCGATCGCCTCTTTTTCTTGTCCAACGGCGGCGACTGCTTTTGCGTCTTCTCGATTAAACAGTTCGACAATTTCTAAAGTACTCAGCCGATCTAAATT
Organism: Cyanobacteriota bacterium; assembly: GCA_025356295.1. Classification (GTDB taxonomy): domain Bacteria; phylum Cyanobacteriota; class Cyanobacteriia; order Pseudanabaenales; family Pseudanabaenaceae; genus Pseudanabaena. Next base: position 12,748 of record JANXUJ010000086.1, on the reverse strand, counting down.
TTGGCTATCAGGATTTGCTTGCTCTGTTAGTAAATAACCACGATCGCCAGTTGGTTCTTCTATTGATTTTTTTATTGGTTTTTCTATCACTGCCCAAACTCAACTCTTGCTTTTTCGACAATTTCTGCCGTAATCGTATCACTACCCTCCGCCAGAGCAATTTGCTCGATTCTTTGACGAGCTTGCGATCGCACGAAGTAAGGAATATTTTTGAACTTGATTTTGGCTTCAGTCGTCCAAATTAAGCTTTCAGAGTTATCTAGATTTTGCATGGTTTTAATTTTGCATGATTTTATCCTAGCAACAGATTTGGCTAAGAGCTTCACATCTATACAAAATCCCACAAAACCCCAAAAAAAAGAGAAGTGACGCAAAGCGTCACTTCTCTTTTTTTTTGTTTATAAGAAATTATTGTCTGACCAATTTTACAGGTTGACCATCAGCTTGCAACTCTTTACCATCAGCGGACAGAGTGTAAGGCTGCTCAGGAGGCGCTTGAGGTGGTTTGTCTCCATTAACAGAATCGACTTGAGAGACAACCTTGCCATCTTTGATGCTGATTTTGCCAGCGGTTTTGATTTCCTGCACTTCGTCTTTAGTCGAAACTGCTTTGAGCGTAGCTTCAAAAGTACCTTCTGGTTTAATTGTCCATTTGCCCGAAACTGACTTTACACCTTCTTTTTCAGCATCAGCTAAGACTTTAGGGTCTAAAACAACTTTATACTCGCCCGCAATCTTATCAAGGCTAGGAGGGTTGGTATTTGCTTTGTCTGGAGCCGCTTCAGTAGGTTTCGTGGAGGGTGAAGAAGAAGCGCTAGGAGATGCTGATGGGGACGTAGTAGGCTTTGCAGTTGCTGTAGTTGTTGCCGCAGTTTCAGTTGGTGCAGGCTGCTGACACGCTGACACAATCGCAACACAGCTAACAGCGATCGCCGCTAGGATACTTTGCTTCAAAGAATAGTTAAGTGATTTTTTCACGATTAATTTGAAAATATAAGTGGCAATAAGTGATAGGTTAGATTGAAGCCTTGAGATACTTGCATCTGCAAGATACTCCGTGAATTATTTCTTAGCAAACCTCCTGCATCATAACTTAGAACCTGTCTGATCTAGCGATCGCCATTACAATCCTTGAATAAGCGCTAACGCAAACTCCTACTTTTTGGCTAGAGGCTGCAAGCCGCTATATACTATTTTTCTCCACACAGTAATTTTTCAACATTATTTCAACCGATGGCAACTATAAAATCTCAATCCAATGTTTTGCGATATGACATTGTCGGGTCACGGCGCTTTAGTAACTATTGCTTTGCGGTTATTGTTGCCATAGGTGCGTCAGGATTTTTGCTAGCGGGTATATCTAGCTTTTTAAAAATTAACTTGCTGCCATTTCCTGATGCCTTGCAACTAGAATTTGTGCCTCAAGGATTGGCACTTTCTTTTTATGGTGTGGCTGGCACTTTGCTCGAACTATATTTGTTGTATGTGATCGCGATCGATTACGGTAGCGGCTATAACGAGTTTGATCGCAATAGTAACAAGGTGACAATTTTTCGGCGCGGTCGTAGTAAGAGCAACAATCTCGAATTTACTTACAAGATTGCCGATGTGCAAGCGGTGCGTGTGGAAATTCGCAATGGTCTCAGTCCTAAACGCGCGCTATATTTACGAGTAAAAGGTAAAGGTGATCTGCCTTTATCCGAAGTTGGACAACCAATTTCGCTAACTGTCCTCGAAGATCGAGCTGCTGAAATTGCGAAGTTTTTGGTAGTACCGCTTGAAGGTTTATAGCTTGAGAATCAAAATTATTGAGAGTTAAATTATGTTGCGTTGGATTGTTAGTTGTTTCTTAGCAGTTAGTGTGCTGCTCACCAGTTGTTCAGGTGGTAGTGGTGTTTCAGCCAGTGTTTCGCCTATTAGTAAACCACCTGCTACGATCGCCGAAGCCTCATCTACACCGAGCGCTAGTCCTCAAAATGCTCAAGAAGCACCTCTTGCTAAATTTGCCCAATTAAAAGGACTTGCCACAGTTGAGTTAAAACTAAAATCTGGAATTGTCAAGATCGAAATTGATGGTAACAGTGCGCCTTTAACCGCAGGAAATTTTGCCGATTTGGTTAAGCGCAATCTCTATAACGGCTTAAATTTTCATCGTGTGGTCAAAGACCCCACTCCATTTGTTGCACAAGGTGGCGATCCCCTCGGCAATGGTACAGGCAACTTTGTTGATCCTGTAACTTCCCAGCCGCGTTATATCCCTCTAGAAATTTTGCCTGATGGTGCAAAACAACCAACCTACGGCGAAGTCTTAGTGGCTACTCAAAAGCCGAAATTGCGTCATAGCAAAGGCGCGATCGCCATGGCGCGATCGCAGTTTCCTAATTCGGCTTCTTGTCAGTTTTACATTGCCCTTGATGATATCTACTTTCTTGATGGCTCCTATGCTGTATTTGGCTATGTGACTGAAGGCATGGATTTAGTCGAGAAAATTCAAGTTGGCGATCGGATCGAATCAATCACGATTACAAAGGGCGCAGAAAACCTCAAGCAACCTGCTTAATTTTCTAATCTCTTCACAAAAAACAAATAAAAAAATCCTGCTAAAAAAGCCTGCGATCGCGGGCTTTTTTTTGATTATCTACTCAACACATGAAACTTTTGTCGTAAAGAGATCGCTACTTCAGCAGGAACAAGATGCTCAATCTCCCCGCCAAAGCGAGCAATCTCACGCACCACACTACTACTCAAAAAACTATATTCATTAGAAGTAGAAAGAAAAACTGTCTCTATATCATTTGCCAAAGTCTTATTGGTGTGCGCCATCTGTAGTTCCATTTCAAAATCAGAAACGGCACGTAGTCCACGAATCAAGACTTTAGCTTGCTTGAGGTGGGCATAAGTAACTGTCAGCCCCGTAAACGTATCAACATCAATATTATCTAAATCCTGCGTTGCTTCACGAATCAAAATAATTCGTTCCTCCATTGTAAATAAGGGAGTTTTGTTAGGATTGCGTAAAACAGCCACGATCACACGATCAAATATGTGACTGCCGCGCTTAATTATATCGAGATGTCCAAACGTAATTGGATCAAAGCTACCCGGATAAATGGCAATCAATATAGTCACCCACTCGCGACAAAGAACTCACAAGAGAAAACAATTATAGGCTGCTTGAACCGAGATATTTGCTGATCGCGGGCGAGTAAATCTCATAAATCATCGTGATTGGCTCACCGCCATGCCATAACAGATAATGTCTGCCCCAATAGGTGTCAATCTCAGGATAACCAAATGCATCGCTCACCTTAGGACAAGTCCCTTGATAAATCCCTTTAAGATCGCGATAAAGCTCTGTATATTTTTGATTGAGGCTGACCCAAATCGGCAAAGATGGGTCTTTTAAATATTTTTGCATCGTTGACTCTGACCACCAAGATGTGGCATGGGAAAAAATCTCACCTGTTTGTGCTGATCGCAACCAAATCTGGCGGCGGATGCGTGGTGCGGCGATCGCACTAATATCGGCTGGCGCATGGTCATCGTCATCACCGATCGCGGTCATCGCGACTACATCAACCGAAATCTCCGATTGAGTTAATAGCTGCAAATGTCTTGTCGGTGCGCCATCGCCTAACAAGAACATCTGCCAATTTGGTGATAGCAAGTTAAAAGGCAACCCTTTGCGAATATCAGCTTCGCTGCCTTGCCACATTGGTTCTTGGATGCAATTCCATGAGGTCATACAAAATTCTTCTTAACAATTCGCAATATACTTTCTATTGTAGTGCGATCGCACCTGAACCAAAAAATCATCAAGACATTCTCAGCAGTCGTATCTGGGCAACAATAAAAATGGCAGGAATAATCCGTCCGTAATTAGTAGCGATCGCCCGCCAGCCTAAATCAGCAAAAAACAATCCCCACAGCGCAGGCGTAATTACTGAAAAAACTGTCCGTGCCGCCGTATATTGAGTCGCGGCAACTGCCATACCCCGTCTGGCAAGGTAAGTTGAGACATAAGCATTTAACTTGGTTGCGATCGCAGTGCTGCCAGCTTTCAGGACTTCGTACCCAACTTGATAAGATGCAAAGTGCCATGCCATTTGCCGAGCGATCGCCGTCAGAACTGCCGAACGAATGACAGTACTCACCGCGATCGCACTACCACCCTTAATGAGCAGACTCATTGGATTACGTTGAGCATCTGGGGGTAAAGACTTTTGTAAATCTGATTCTGTAATTGCTATTTGCATCGACTCATCGATTTTGGAACGCTCCTGTGGCGAAAGCTTTTTCCATGACTTACTAATCAAATTTAGAAATAGTTCAGATTCAATATCTTCAACACTCTGACTTGAAAAATATGTAATGTTTAAATGCTGGCAAACCCGCTCCAAAACTTCGCGATAACTAACATCGCTAGTTTTGCGTCGTAAAACAGTCAGTCCATCTGCCGCCAAAAATCGAAATCGCCTAGCGATCGCCTCAATCTGCTGCTCTCGCTCCCAGCCTTGCAATTCTTGAACAGGAGGCGTAGCAAAATAATCAAGAGGATTGAATTTGCGCCGAAACAAGATATCGGCAATTTGATGTAGCTCTTCATCGGTTGCCAATGTTAAAACATCGCTTAATTCGTGCATGGCAGCATTCGCCTATTTTTAACAAACAGTAACTCAAGCTTAGAAGATTGCTGCACCAAATTTTTGGATAAAAAATAAAAAAGTTGACTAAACAATATCTCTATCTGCTATATTGAAAAAGGTCAAAAGAATACCTAAATAAAGGGCGCTTAGCTCAGTTGGTAGAGCGTCTCGTTTACACCGAGAATGTCGGCGGTTCGAGCCCGTCAGCGCCCATGCATAATCAAAACACAAAAATAAGCTCAGACTTGAGCCTCTTTTCGTGTAACTACAATGATCAGCCTTATACAAACTGCGATCGCGATCAGAGTTATGATCAAATCTAATTTCTGAATAATTTCTGGAAAAGGAGCAAGCATTCGATGTCTGTAGTCAATCAGCAAGAAGTTTTGGCAAGTTTTAAGATTTTGGTGAGCATGGCAAAAGCTGACGGTAAGCTGCTAGAAGAAGAATTTGCCAGTCTTGCCGATACTTTTGAAGAAATTCATCTACCCGAAGGGATTACTGTTGATCGCCTATTAAATGAAAATGATGAGCCAATCGATAAATTACTTGCTCAAATCACCAGTGAAATCGCACAAGAGATGGTTTACCAGTCTGCCTACGCGATGGCAAATATTGATGGTGAATGTAGTTCGGAAGAGCAAGAACTTTTAGATAAAATTGGTATAAATTTTACTAGCTCTAAACTTTGGGGCAAACAAGAATGGCTAGAATCCCTAGAAAGACGATCTGCAAGATCGCCAATTTCTGAACAAATTGGTCAAATTGATGACCCCGAAAAACGCGCGGTCGAGGTCGATAACGCAATTACTGATACTTGTTTTCTTAACGCTGTTTTAGGCGCTTTTCCGATTCCAGGAATTGCGATCGCCTTCGACATGTTGATCTATTGGAATCAACTTGATCTTGCTCAAGCGATCGGGCAGAGCTGGGGTTATGATCGCTCCCGCGCCGATTTTCGCAAAGCTTTATTCGGTAGCTTGGGACTTACAGGTACAAGAATCGCGGTAAGCAATTTAGCCAAATTGGTTCCCGTATTCGGCATGGTGGTTGGTGCAACTACGGGCTATGCCAGTACATGGGCGCTGGGCAAGGTCGCTAACGAATATTTTGCCTCCGGTGGCGAGATGGATAGCTTCAGTCTGCGTCAAGCTTTTAAAAAAGCTAAAAAAGAGGGTGAAGCTGTTTATAAAAGTAAAGCTGATGAAATTGCTGCCAAAAAACAAGCGATCGAGCCTCAAGTTCAGTTGCTAAATGTGGAACTGAAAGCAGGAAGTATTACTCCCGAAGAATATCAAGTGAAACTAAAAGAACTTCTTTAAGCAAACACCGCCTTAAGGCGGTGTTTGCTTAAGCCTCAAAAATAGAGCTACTTAAGCTTTTAGTTACCCATACATCAAGCGCATCAGTTTTGACAGCTTCTGCAATCTGATGAGCGCGATCTAAATCAGCAGCGATCGCAAAAACAGTCGAACCAGAGCCAGACATCATTGCTCCAAGACACTCTTGGTCTAGTAACTTGTTTTTGAGATCAGCGATCGCAGGATATTCTGGCAACACAACTCGTTCGAGATCGTTATAAAGCAATCTCCCAATTTTGTTAGGTGCAGACTCACCGCCCGAAGCGATCGCCGTCACCATCTGACTCGAAAGATTTTGCTCTTTGACTTTGCTCGTAGCTAGCAAATTTTGTGACCGAAAAGTTTGATATGCCCATGCTGTGGCGATCGCAATCTGGCGCGGCTTACAAATCACTAATACCAAATCCGTGAGATCGGGCAGAGGTGACAAAATCTCGCCACGACCTGTCGCCAGCGCCGTACCACCTGTCACACAAAACGGAATATCTGAACCTAACTGCGCCGCAAAATCACAGAGCTGAGACTGAGTTAGCCCTAATTCCCAAAGGCGATCAATCCCCACCAATACTGCCGCCGCGTTAGCTGAACCACCTGCTAGCCCAGCGCCCATTGGAATTTGCTTATCAATTGCAATTTCTAGTCCCCCAATCTCAGGATATGCACTTTGCATCAAGGCAGCGGCTTTGTAAGCAAGATTAGTGCGATCGCAGGGTACTTCAGGGTTAGTGCAGGTTACTTGAATTTTGTCTGTGCCGATCTTGCGAATAGTTTTACGAATATCAACGCGATCGCACAGATCAATACTCTGCAAAACCATCACCAGATCGTGATAACCATCAGGACGATTACCTGTGATCTCTAAATAAAGATTAACTTTGGCAGCCGCTTTGAGAGAAATATGCGAAATCATTGAGAAAAAGTTCGCTTATAGATATGTTGTAAATTTTTTTGATCAGTATCAGAACCGCCACGACGTAGCGATCGCATTTGAGTTTCCAGCATGAGCTTGGCATCTGCTCGTGAGACAGGATCAAACTGGATGCCTTCGGCACTACTGGTAATCAAGAAGAATAACCTTTGGGCGTAGAGAGTTGTAAACAAACTACGAAACTCATCTACTTTGCACAAACGAGATAGCAAGCCAAAAGTAGGATGATTTAGATAATGTTCGGACATTTGGCAGGCAAAGAAATTTAATAAGTAAACGTTCTAGAAGAAAGAAAGAAATTTTTTCTGTATCGCTAGTAACATGAGTCTAACCGAATCCTCATGACTGAGGATTTAATGAAATCTTAAAAACTCCTAGAAATTAGACAATACAACCTATTCGGCAATATTGCGATTACTATTTTGATAGGTTTAGTGCGATTAATCAGGAAATGTTATCAAACCTTAACGACTTTTTATCTAGAGTCTGAGCAAATTATGACCCAAGTTTTTAACTTTCGGATTCTGACAAGTTTTTTTTTAGTTATGGCAATGATCGCCATGATTTTCACTGCACCTAGTCAGGCGATCGCTGCCGAACGTCATCCTGTAATTCCTGCAAATGGTCAGCCGATTCTTGGTGGGAATATGCATGGCTCTGACTGGATCGCCGCTTCTAATGAGTCAAAGCAAGCCTATTGTGAAGAAGCCTTTGCTGCCTTTCGTGGCTCAGCCGCTCAGAGTTATATCATCAGTCACAATATCCAAAGCCTTAGTCCCACAGGATTATGCGATCGTATGGATCAGTACTACAGCCTCGAAGACTATTTCGATGATCGCTTGGGTTCAGCCGCAGCGATCGCCCCCATTTTATTTGCCGATACGCCGCTTGGCACAAAATACTAATCCCGCTAATTAGTGCTAATCCGTATATTTACTCATTAGATCTAATTATAGATATACAAAAATACACATGACATAAGCTAAAATCTGAGTCATAAATATTTCGTGGCGTGACAACAGCGTTTTAAAAAGCGTTTTAAAAGGAAGTATGAGCAAACAAACTGAAGCCTTGACAAAAGATATTTCTCCATTGAAAGCAACTGCTAAGAAGCTATATTCCGAAGAAGTTCAAGCTGAACTAGCAGAATTGCAATCTGATATCGACGTTCTTTTACAGCAACTACAAAGCTTGAGTCGTCAACGCCTGACCACCGTAGGGAGTGCTTCATAGTGGTTGCCATCCAAAACTCCTCACACACACTTACCTCTGATACAAGCCTCCGCGACATCATCAAGACTATTCCATCTGAATACTTTGCTAAAAATGCTCTCAGAGCTTGGTTGAGTGTCTTATTTTCAGTAGCTGCCGCCGCACTAGGCTACGCCAGCATCGCTTTTTCACCCTGGTACTTACTACCATTTGCTTGGATATTTACGGGTACTGCACTGACTGGCTTTTTCGTGATTGGTCATGATTGCGGACATCGTTCCTTTTTTGGCAAGCTTTGGCTAAATGATCTAGTCGGACATATTGCTTTCTTGCCTTTACTGTTCCCCTTTCACGGTTGGCGCTTCAAGCACGATCATCATCATCTACACACCAACAAAATGGGTGAAGATAATGCTTGGTATCCTTTCACTGTCGAAGAATATGAAGAAGGCAAAGGGCTAATTTCCAATGTCTATCGCCTAATCCGTACCCGTTTTTGGTGGACTGGCTCGATTATTCATTGGGCAAATTTGCACTTTAACGCCACTCTATATCCTGAGCGTCAGCAGTCACAAGTCAAGTTTTCCTATCGTTTAGTACTTGTTTTTGCGGCGATCATCTGCCCCGCTTTGATTTACACCACAGGCTTTCTCGGCTTTATCAGCTTTTTTGTAATGCCCTGGCTGGTTTATCATTTTTGGATGAGTACTTTCACAATCGTCCATCACACGATGCCAGATATTGCTTTCAAGGATCAAGATAAGTGGCATGCTGCGACCGATCAGCTAACAGGAACTGTGCATTGCGATTATCCCGCTTGGGTGGAATGGTTGTGTCATGACATTAATGTTCATGTTCCACATCATGTTTCGACTGGGATTCCCTCATACAACTTACGCCTTGCTCATAAGTCTCTGGAAGAGAATTGGGGACAATATCTTTACAAGACTAAGTTTACTTGGAGCTTGATGAAAGATATCGGCGATCGCTGTCATATTTATGACGCTGAGAACTGTTATAAATCTTTTGCTGAAGTTGATGCTAAAGCGGTTTAGTTAATCATTTCTTAAAACCCATATATAACGTTTCTCGCCGAAGGTGGGAAACGTTATATATGGGTTTTGATATTTAATATCAGGCGATACAATCGTTTAAGTGGTGGGTAATTCGTAAAAAGGTCTTATGGCAAAAACTATGGCAACAATTATTGATGGCAAGGCGCTTGCGAAGAAAATGCAAGGAGCGATCGCAGCAGAGATCGCTCTGTTACAACCCAAATATGGTCGGTTCCCTGGACTTGCTGTGCTGATGGTGGGTGACCATCCTGCAAGTGGTGCTTATGTCCGAAACAAAGAAACAGCCTGCAAAAAAGTCGGGATTGTATCTTTTGGCAAACATTTTCCCGCTAACGTCAGTCAAGCTGAATTAGAGCAAGTTATTGATGAGTTGAATGCTGATGATCGTGTGGATGGCATTCTCATTCAATTACCGCTGCCCGCAAATCTTGACGCGATCGCTCTATTAAATCGCCTCGATCCTGCCAAAGATGCCGATGGGTTACATCCTCATAATCTTGGTAAACTGGCGCGTGGTGAAGAGGGTTTACGCAGTTGCACGCCCGCAGGTGTGATGGAGTTATTGAGCGAGGCAAAGGTTGATCTTGCGGGTAAAAATGCCGTTGTGATTGGGCGTAGCATCTTAGTCGGTAAACCAGTGGCGCTGATGTTGCTCGAAGAAAATGCCACAGTCACGATCGCACATTCTCGCACTAAAAATCTTGCTGAGATAACTCGTAAAGCCGATATTTTAATTGCGGCGATCGGTCGCCCTGAAATGATTACGGCAGATATGGTCAAACCTGACGCAGTGGTGATTGACGTTGGTATTAATCGCGTCACTGATTATGAGGGGAAATCAAGATTGGTCGGTGATGTAGACTTTGCGGGTATCAGCGAGGTCGCCTCCCAGATGACACCCGTTCCTGGTGGCGTGGGTCCCATGACAGTGACTATGCTATTGCAAAATACAGTTTGGAGTTATCGCCGCAAGTTTGCTAGACCCTAAAATTTCACTGTCTATGGCGGCGAAATCAATAAATTTTCGGCTTGCGGTTGCAAGTCATTGCATAATATACATTCTGGAGTTACTGCGCCCATCACATGCCACAAACCGTTGCATTCAATTTAGATAAGTATTTACGCGATCGCAAACAAGAAATTGAAGCTGCCCTTGATGCCTCAGTTGCGATTACCTATCCCGAAAAAATTTACGAATCCATGCGCTATTCACTAATGGCAGGTGGCAAGCGGTTACGTCCGATTCTCTGCCTCGCGGCTTGTGAACTATTGGGGGGAGATATCACCGCTGCTATGCCGACAGCTTGTGCGATGGAGATGGTACATACGATGTCATTAATTCATGATGACTTGCCAGCGATGGATAATGACGATTTTCGGCGCGGCAAGCCGACTAATCATAAGGTTTATGGCGATGATATTGCGATCCTTGCAGGTGACGCTTTACTTGCTTACGCTTTTGAATTTATTGCCGAACATACCAAAAATGTATCTGCTGATCGCATTTTGAAAGCGATCGCGCATCTCGGTCATGCGGTTGCCGCCACAGGTTTAGTCGGTGGTCAAGTCGTTGATCTCGAATGCGAAGGCAAACAAGATGTAACTGCGGAAACTCTCACCTTTATTCATCTTCATAAAACAGCAGCTCTACTAGAGTCTTGCGTCATCTGCGGAGCCTTACTAGCAGGTGCAAATGATACTGACATCATGCGTCTATCGACCTATGCTAATAACATTGGTTTAGCTTTTCAAATTATTGATGACATCCTCGATATCACATCAACTTCAGAGCAGCTTGGCAAAACAGCTGGCAAAGACCTCATCGCCCAAAAAGTTACCTACCCTAGCTTGTGGGGGATCGAAACTTCTCAGCAAAAGGCGCAAGAGCTGGTCGAAAGTGCTAAGTCGCAGCTTGTTAGTTATGGGGACGCAGCTTTACCACTAAGGGCGATCGCTGATTACATCACTGCTCGAAGAAACTAAATTCCATTCTCAAACTATTCCTTGATCCTAATTCCTGCAATTGATATGAACCTCCATCCCGTTGGCGAAATCCTCGATAACCAAGTTCTGCTAATTGCGCTATGTTCTAGCCTAACGGCTCAAATACTCAAGTTGTTTATCGAGTTAGCCCAATTCCGACAAGTCAGATTCAAGATCATGTTTGAGACAGGGGGAATGCCCAGCTCTCATTCAGCATTAGTCTCTGCACTTGCCACAGGGATCGGACGCACTCAAGGATGGGACACACCTCAGTTCGCGATCGCCACAGTCTTCGCATTTATTGTCATGTACGATGCCGCAGGTATCCGCCGCGCCGCAGGTAAGCAAGCCAAGGTTCTCAATCAAATCATGGTGGAAGTTTTTGAAGAAGAACATGATCCTCTCAAAGAGTTACTAGGACATACCCCTGTTCAAGTTGTTGCTGGCTCTATCTTAGGTATATCGCTTATGTGGTGGTTCTTGTAAAATCCAAAAAAGAAGAAGGTTGGCTAAGCCGACCTTCTTCTTTTTTAGAGCTATCTAAGCAATTTGCTTTCTTTGTCCCAATTACGGTACATCCAGATTACGGTGTACCAATTCATATAGATGCGAAAAATTTCCATCGCGACTTCGGATTTATTACGATCGCATAACCAAGTTAGTAAAGGTCTAAGCGTGCGGTCATTCAGCGTACCTCCGAGGGTGAGAATGCCCCAGAGAGCTAAATGCAACCAAGTTTTTTGAATCATTAACTGGACTTCCCATGTGGGATGTTTTTGATAAAAAATAATGCTCATCCGCCCGCGTTGTTCTTCTAATTCGAGCAGACGTGGCATTTTATCTATAGAGAATGGTGCATGGTAATGGAAAGCGATCGCACCTGCACAGGTCAACCGTTTTAAGCCCAGTTTTTTAACCCGCATTCCTAGCTCAAAATCTTCCCAGCCATATTGGAAGAAACCTGTATCAAATTTTCCTGCTTCGAGCAACCATTTACGAGCGATCGCTAAGTTACAAGTATCAAAAAGAGCAGCCGTAAAATACGGCACTGCGGACACAGGCTCAGAATCGGGAGATTCCAAATTACTTGTGTCGATAATCCGTCCATAACTATAGACTTTTTCGTCTTGCGCTAAGACTTCTGTATGTGATTTTAGATAATCAGGATTAACGGTAATATCGCTATCAACAAAAGCAATATATTTGCCGAAAGCAGAGTCGATGCCATAGTTGCGGGCGGTGGCTGCTGCGGCGTGGTCTTGAGTTAATAGTCGTAGGTGAGGATAGAGATCGCTATTGGCGCTCAAAAATTCCACTGTGCCATCGGATGAACCATCATCAATCACGAGGATTTCGTAAGGCTGATTTATGGTCTGCTTTTCGAGTGCTGCCAGACATTTTTGTAAAATTGGCAGACGATTATAGGTTGGCACAACCACTGACCACAACATTTCCGACACAATATTTCTCCTAAGCGATTGCAAAAAAATTATAACGCAATAAAAAAGTGGGGGGGGCGGATCGGCCCCCCCGTTTTTTTTT
>JANXUJ010000059.1 GCA_025356295.1 Cyanobacteriota bacterium | reverse complement strand
AGCGAGCCTTTTTAGTGATGGTTAATCTTAAGTGAAACTAAAATTAATCAACTGATTCCTCCTCAATTAACCTCATAGCCTCTGCCAAAACCTCTTCGCGATCGCACATTTCTGCTAACTCATTAGCCTCATACCGTCCCTCAAAAGCCTCAATTGCTGCACTAGCAAGGGCAATCTTATAAGCTTTTGTCAAAGTATGACGAAGTTCTGGCTCACTAAGATAAGCTCCTTTGGCTTTACGTCGTTGATTGGTTTGGTTAATTTGAGTTATGGAGTTATAGATAGATAGCTCCCACGATCGCGTAGAACGTTTTTCTACCTTTTGTTTGATGAGATGAACTAACAAAATAATGCTATAGCTAAAAATCTTATTAATTTTGTCATCCTTGCTCATCTCAGTCATTTCCTCTACCAACACCATCGCCGCAGGAAGATCACCGCAGACTAGCAGTTCTTTTAAAGTCAATAATTCTTCCATTAGTTCCTTTTTATTAAGTATCTGTTACAAATTTAACCAGCTAAATACTTGTTCAACTGATAGCTCTAAATCAATTCCTGAGAGAACTGGTAAGCGATCGCTATTTGTAAGTTCTTTAATGCGGCGATCGCTATCCACCACTAAAACACTCTCATCTTCTGGATCGAGCAACCAGCCTAGCTCAGTCCCATATTCGGCACAGTGTAGTAGTTTGGCTAAAACTTGTTTATAGCTCTGAGTGGGTAAAAGAATTTCAATAGCCCAATCAGGATAGGTATCAAAACGATTAGCAATGCGACCCAATGCTAAACGAGGTATCCGCTCCCAACGAAATATAGCTATATCTGGGACGATCGCTGACCCACCAAAAACACAACGCAACTCTGGAAATGCTTTGGCAAATTTTTGGGGTTTAGCAATCTGATTGATAGCTTCGCAAAGTTCACCTTGTAAGAGACTATGTTCTCCTTGTGGCATAGGTTTCTGAATTATTTGTCCATTAATAAATTCGGAAGCAGGTTTAGTTTCTGGTAGTTCTAGAAACTCATCTACAACTGTTGGTCTAATTGCGGTGGTAGTCATAGTTTTACAAAGATTTTACAAAAAGCGTATGACAATTAGTGTTGAGATTTTGATAGACTTAATATAAATTTCAGTAGTCTAATCATTATAATTTAGCTGATCTCGAACTAACAATAATTCATGAATTTTTGGGAATGGTACGATCGCCATCTTTTAGCAGCTAGGCAATATGAGGGGCGCAGATATGAACTCGATTGGCTGATTTTGCAACAAACATCGATAAACAAGCTGGACTTAAGACTGCGATCGCCAAATGTCTCACAAGAAATTACACCCCAAATATTAACTAATCTAGATAATCTCTGGCAAAAAAGAATAAGCGATCGCATTCCTGTGCAGTACCTAACAGGCTGCGTGACATGGCGCAATCTAGGATTACAAGTCTCTCCTGCCGTATTAATTCCTCGTCCTGAAACTGAATTAATCATTGATATTGTGGCGGATTTTTGCCCAGATGAGATTTATCAAAAAGGGATTTGGGTTGATCTTGGTACTGGCAGTGGTGCGATTGCGATCGCTTTAGCCCAACATTTTGATCAAGCCCAAATTTATGCGATCGATTGCAGTCAAGCAGCTTTAGAAATTGCTAAAATTAATGCGGCTAAAAATCTATCTAATCAAAAAATTAATTTTCATTATGGTAATTGGTTTGAGCCACTAACTCATCTAAATTTAGAAAATGCGATCGCAGGAATAATCTCTAACCCACCTTACATACCTAGTATTGAAGTTTTAAATTTACAGCCAGAAGTCACTAAACATGAGCCGCATCTGGCTCTAGATGGCGGTACTGATGGACTAGATGCGATTCGAGAATTAGTGAATATTGCACCACAATATTTGATCTCAGGCGGTTTCTGGATTATCGAAATGATGGCTAGTCAAGCAAATATAGTGCGATCGCTATTACAAGAAAATGGCAAATATACAAATATTCAAATTCATCAAGATTATTCAG
>JANXUJ010000029.1 GCA_025356295.1 Cyanobacteriota bacterium | reverse complement strand
AGGCTTGCAACACTGTTTCAGTGACCTTAAAACTGGTTAATTGCAAACGACAGGGCGGGGAACTAGCACGCATTCCGAGGTGTCGTGACCTAAATAACGTAGTCAGTTAAGACTTAGGCTGGTCAGCACGGCTTCAAGCTTTAGGCTCGAAGCCCCGTCACTTCAGTACGGGGTTGCTGACAGGAATTGATCTTGTAGGATAATCTAACTGTATGAGCTTTTAAGTAGCTCAGCATAATTAAAAACCAAAACTAGAGCGCGGGCAACCCACGCTTTTAGGTTTTAAGGTTACTTATGCATAGCCACTTAAAAGCTTATATAAGATTATCCTTAAAATATACTGAATTAACTCATGGCGATCGCATTTCGTAAATATCACGGCTTAGGTAACGATTTTATTCTGATCGACAACCGTCACAGCGCCGAACCAATCCTTAGTTCTGAGCAAGCGGTGAAATGGTGCGATCGCAATTTTGGCATTGGTGCGGATGGGGTGATCTTTTTGTTGTCAGAATCTGATCATGCCGATCAAAAATTCAGGATGCGGATTTTTAACTCTGATGGCTCTGAACCAGAAATGTGTGGTAACGGGATTCGCTGCCTAGCCAAATTTATGCAAGATTTGGGAATTGAAACAGTCGCGGGTAAATATTCAATCCAAACTGGTGCGGGTCTGATCGTGCCGCAAATGGATGCGGATGGACAAGTGACGGTAGATATGGGCAAACCATTTTTGACAGCGGCGGAAATCCCCACAACTTTGGGCGATCGAGATCGCCAAGTGGTAAATCTTCCACTTGAGGTCGGTGGTAAGACTTGGCATGTAACCACAGTCAGCATGGGCAATCCCCACTGTATGGTTTTTGTTGATGATGTTGATAGCATCGCTCTCGCTGAGATTGGGGTTCTATTTGAACATCATCTTGTTTTTCCCAAACGCACCAATACGGAATTTGTGGAGATTGTTAATCGCGACTATGTGAAGATGCGCGTGTGGGAACGCGGTGCAGGAGCAACCTTAGCTTGTGGAACGGGCGCATGTGCAACAGTGGTTGCTGGCGTGTTAAACGATCTCTGCGATCGCATTTGTACTGTAAATCTGCCAGGTGGTGATCTGAAGATTAATTGGTTAGCTGAGAGCGATCGCATTTTGATGACTGGTCCTGCAACTTTAGTATTTAATGGTGTAATCGAGTAGGCAAAGTTAACTACAAGGTTGTAGTTAACTTTAAAATAAACAAAAAAAATGAACGAAACTATTTTTAGCAAAATTATTAAGCGCGAAATCCCTGCCGATATCATTTATGAAGACGATCTCGCGATCGCTTTTCGTGATGTCAATCCTCAAGCGCCCGTACACTTTTTGGTGATTCCCAAAAAGCCAATCGTCAAGCTTTCAGAAGCAACTAGCGAAGATCAATCTCTACTCGGACATTTGCTACTTGTCGCTAGCAAAGTCGCCGTCCAAGAGAGCTTAACTAGCTTTCGTTTAGTTACGAACAATGGAGCCGAAGCGGGTCAATCTGTTTTCCATTTGCATATTCATGTATTAGGCGATCGCTCATTTAGCTGGCCCCCTGGATAAAGTTGTTAGAGATAAAGTTGTCAAAGCATGACCATCATTGCAATTGATTTTGGAACCAGTAATACTGCGATCGCGATTCTTGATCCTAATGGCACATCACCAAAAACTTTGAGCTTTGGTGATATCTCGCGTGGCTTTGAGACGGCTGAGGGGACAGCTTGGCTCGTGCCGAGTTTGGTTTATGTATCTGGTCGAAATCGGTTTTTGGTGGGCGAACAGGCTCGATTTCGAGAGCAATCGCAGGATCATCAATCAAAGCGATTATTTCAGGGATTTAAG
The DNA here is from genome assembly GCA_025356295.1 of Cyanobacteriota bacterium. GTDB lineage: Bacteria > Cyanobacteriota > Cyanobacteriia > Pseudanabaenales > Pseudanabaenaceae > Pseudanabaena. Next base: position 11,703 of record JANXUJ010000029.1, on the reverse strand, counting down.
CGCGATATTATTGCTAATTTTCGATCGCCTGCACGGGAAATCGATGGCGATCGCTATGATGCGGAGGCGATCGCGGATATCTTTTTGACTGAACTTTACGATCGCTTGATCTTGCTCAATATCCAACCAACTCGATTGATTTTTACAGTTCCTGTTGGTGCATTTGAGGCTTATCTTAACTGGTTTTGCAACTTGGCAAACCGACTAAAACTTCCTAATTTCCAAATTATTGATGAATCCACGGCTGCGGCTCTAGGCTATGCGATTACTCGACCGAATGCAGTAGTGTTGGTGGTTGATTTTGGTGGCGGCACTCTAGATTTGAGTCTAGTTAGGACGGCTCCGATCGCGCCTAATGCTCAAGTTATGAAAGCTGAAGCGATCGCCAAATCTGACGCTTATATTGGCGGTATTGACATTGATCGTTGGATTGCGGAGCATTTTTTACGTCAATTGAAAATAGAGCGATCGCAAATTAGCGAAGTTGCTTGGTTGGATATTTTAAAACTTTCTGAACAAATCAAAATTAAGCTATCCCTGCTTAAAGAAGTTCGCGAAAGCTGGTCTAACCCTCAAAACATGATTGATTATCAACTCAAGCTCAATCAAACTGAACTGACAGAAATTCTAGAACAAAATCAATTAATCGAGCAGCTTCGTGAAGCTATTGATGAGGTTTTGGTAATCGCTTTAGGTAAAGGAACTAGCAAGACCGCAATCGAGCAAGTTCTCTTAGTCGGTGGTAGTTGTCAGATTGTGCCGATCCAGCAATTGATTATTTCTTATTTTGGCAAGTCCAAAATCAAGCTCAGTAAGCCATTTGAAGCAGTTGTTCATGGTGCATTGACCTTAGGGCAAGCGATCGCGATCGAAGATAATTTACGGCATAGTTATGCAATTCGACTTTGGGAACCCTATCTACATCAATATTCTTTTTATACATTATTTGAGAAAGGTACAAAATATCCTTGTCAAAGAGCCGAGCCAATCATCTTGCAAGCAGCGATCGCCGATCAGTCTGAGATAGTCTTAGACGTTGGCGAAGTTGCGGATATCTCCCAATCTGAAGTCACCTATGACCACAATGGACAGATGACTAGCAGCCAATTGCTAAAACAATCTGACTTTCGATCATTTTCGATACCCTGTACCGTCCAACTTGATCCACTCGGGCAAGTGGGTAGCGATCGCCTGAACGTCACTTTTGAAATTAGCGATCGCCGTGTTTTGACAGTCACAGTTAGCGATCTGATTACTAAAAAAGTACTAATTAACAGCCAAGCGATCAATAATCTGGAATGATCTAGCTTGCATCACCCAAAATTTATTTCTTAACATTGACCTTGATCGCCTGAAATTATGTAGAATTTAATAAGATATAGCTTTCACTGCTCAAATACCAATCGAATGCTAAGAAACTTCGATTCAACAAGTCTAGCGTGAGAATGCAAAACTTATCGTATGGACTATCAAGGTTATTAGATTATGTCTGACTCTCAAATTATTTTGGCTGATGGAGATCGGAAAAGCACTGCCCTAAACTCTAAGTTAGAACAGTCACAAAAACGTGAGGCTTTAGTCGCTCAAGTCGCTCTCAATATCCGTCAATCTATCGACTTAGAGAGTATCTGTCAGGCGATCGTTCAAGAAATTCGTCAATTTCTTAAGGCCGATCGCGCCGTTATTTATAAGTTCAATTCAGACATGAGCCGCAGGATTATTGCCGAAGCTATAATTCCACCTTGGCCATCTTGTTTAAACTTTTTATTTGAAAATGGCTGTCTTAGTCTTTCGGAAGTACAGTGGAAAAAATATCAAGAAGGCGAAATTATCGCCACGGCTGATATATACAAGGCTGATTTTGCAGAATGTCATGTGCAGATGTTGGAACAATTTCAGATTCGAGCCAATATTGTTGTACCGATTCTATTATCTGTATTTCCTAATGACAAGGGACAATGCAATGATCAGTTCTATAATCAATTTTACGATCAAACACATGATCAAAATCTATGGGGATTGCTGATTATCCATCAATGCTCTGCGCCCCGTGTTTGGGAAAATAGCGAAATCCAATTACTTCATCAACTATCTGTTCAAATCGCGATCGCGATCCAACAAGCACAACTTTATCAAGACATTCAATTATTAAACGCATCTCTAGAACAACAGGTGCAGAAGCAAGCATCAGAACTGCAACTTCAGTATCAGCAAACTCAATTACTTGCGGAAGTCACTCTCAAAATTTGTCAGTCGCTTAATATAGAAGAAATCTTACAAACGACAGTTACTGAGCTCCAAAAGATTTTGCAAGTAGATCGAGCCTTGATTTGCCGACTTGAAGCCGATGGATCGTTGTTTGTCATAAATGAAGCTAGAAATGAGAAGCTTGTATCTATGCTCGGAAAGATTACAGAAAATCCCGATTTTGATAAATATTTTCCGCAATATGGATTAAAAGGTTTTAGTAAAATCGAAAATATTGATACTGCGGATATTTCTAATTTTCATGCCAATTTTTTACGGGTATCTGAGATCAAGGCAGATATCGTCGTACCGATCATGCAAGATGAGAATGTATGGGGATTGCTAATTGTCAATCAATGCGATTGCCCTCGCCAATGGACTGACTTTGAGATCGGACTAATGCAGCAACTCGCCAACCAAGCTGCGATCGCCCTCACCCAAAGTCAATTAATCGAGTCTTTACAAAAAAGCGAAGAAACGATCAGGCTAGCGATCAATCTAAACAAAATTGGCTGTTGGGACTTTGATATAGCCTCACGCAAGATCAAATGGAATAAAACTCACTTTGATTTGTTGGGCTTAGATTCATCTATGCCTGAAGGGACTTATTTGATGTGGCGCGATCGCGTACATCCCGATGATTTAGGTTGGGTCGAAAAAACTGTCAGCAAAGCTCTGGAAGACCATGTTGACTTAGAAGTAGAATATCGAATTATTCGTCCGCAAGGAGATATGCGATGGGTTTTATCTAAGGGCACAGGTATATATGATGACTCAGGCATGGCTATTCGCATGGTTGGGGTGATGTTTGATGTCAGCGATCGCAAACAGATGGAAATCACTTTAGAAAAAGAATTTATCCGCAACAAAGCATTTTTTGATACATCTTTTGATGGAATCTGTATATTAGATAGCAAAGGTCATATCATCGAATCAAATCTCAGTTTTGCAAAAATGCTGGGCTACACCATAGAAGAGATAACTAAGCTCAATATTTATGACATTGATACAAAATGGACAAGAGAAGAGATCGCAAAAATGGTTCCTAAACCTGAAAAGACAGGTGATCCGTTTGAGACACTCCATCGTAGGAAAGATGGAACGATCTGTAATGTAGAAATCAGCGCCAGTTCGGTTGAGTGGGATGATGATCTGATCAAATTTTGCATTTGTCGAGATATTACACAGCGTAAACTTATAGAAATCTCGTTATCTCAAGCAAAAGAAACCGCCGAAGCTGCTAATAGGGCTAAAAGCGAATTTCTTTCTAACATGAGTCATGAAATTCGCACACCAATGAATGGAGTGCTGGGGATGTCGCAATTACTCGCAACTACACATCTAGACGAAGAGCAGAAAGACTTTGTCCAAGTTATTTTAGATAGTGGAGATATTTTGCTAGCTGTCATTGATGATATTCTCGACTTCTCAAAAATTGAATCTGGTAATTTGCAGCTAGAAGAAAAAGAGTTTAACTTTACAGACACCCTAAATGCAGCTTGTAATCTTTTAAATAAACAAGCAGCTGACAAGAATATTAATCTGCAACATCAAATTAACTGCAATATTCCAGCTAAGGTTATTGGTGACAGTTTACGCGTGCGCCAAATACTTATTAATTTGATTGGTAATGCGATTAAGTTTACTAATCATGGTCAAATCTCAACTGCAATTCGCGGACGATTTATTAATTCTATTACCGATGGACTATTATACGAATTTAGCTTCACGATCGCCGATACAGGTATTGGCATTGACAGTGATCGCATTGACAAGTTATTCCAGCCCTTCACTCAAGCAGATGCTTCGATCAATCGTCAATTTGGTGGTACTGGGCTAGGCTTAGCGATTTGCAAAAAATTGATTGAGTCAATGCACGGGACAATCTGGGTAGAAAGTCGCGGTCATGTGGGGGGGAGCCGCCTTTAGGCTGGGTGACAAACTCTCCTAGCGATCAGACTCAAGGATCAATATTCAATTTTGTGATCACTCTGCCAGTAGGTAATTCAGAGCAAATAACCACGAAGCCTAATTTTTTTGTACCGATAGAAATTCAGTCACTACCAATCAAAATCTTAGTGGTTGAGGACAATATTTTCAATCAAAAAATAGTCCTATCTATGCTTCAAAAATTTTGCTATCAAACTGATGTTGCTGTAAATGGGAATGAAGCTATAAATCTTCTATCTAATCAAAAATATGACTTAATATTTATGGACGTGCAAATGCCGATAATGGATGGAGTTACCGCGACTAAAATAATTCGTGAAAATTCATTGTCTGCAACTAAGCCGTGGATTGTTGCTCTAACTGCGGGTGTTTTGCCAGAAGATTATCAAGCTTGCATTGATGCAGGGATGAATGATTACATCAGCAAGCCTATCGATATCAAAGAAATCGCGCGATCGCTGTCAGCTCCAAACTTTTTGCGATCGCTTCAATTAAATCTCGAATAATAAGCTAGCCACTAACGCATTAGCAGCTATGATGGTAAACGGTCAAAATTACGATTTTTACTTTTCTTTAATAAAGTTTCGCGAAAAATATCATGATGCGTAGTCACTATTGCGGTCTCCTCAATGCCGAACAGATCGGGCAAACAGTTAGCTTGTGCGGTTGGATCGATCGCAGGCGAGATCATGGTGGCGTGATCTTTTTGGATTTGCGCGATCGCACAGGAATCTTGCAAATCGTCAGCGATCCGCAGCGCACTCCCGTCTCCTATGACCTTGCAGGAGAGATGCGAAACGAGTATGTGGTCAAAATTATTGGCAAAGTTTCTAAACGTCCTGATGACTCGCTCAACCCGAGGCTTGCCACGGGCGAAGTCGAAATTTATGCAGAATCGATTGAATTACTTAATGCCGTCAGCAAGCCTTTACCGTTCCTAATTTCTGATGCGGATACAATCAAAGAAGAATTGCGTTTTAAATATCGCTATCTCGATATGCGTGGCGATCGCCTATCGAGCAATCTCAGGCTACGCTTTGAAGTTGTCAAATCGATGCGCCGCTTCCTCGAAGATGAATATGGCTTTATGGAAGTGGAAACTCCTATCCTTTGTAAATCGACACCCGAAGGAGCGCGGGATTATCTTGTGCCTAGCCGCGTGAATGCAGGTCAATGGTATGCCTTGCCGCAGTCACCACAGTTGTTCAAGCAATTACTAATGGTCGGCGGGTGCGATCGCTATTATCAAATTGCGCGCTGCTTCCGTGATGAAGACCTTCGCGCCGATCGCCAACCCGAATTTACGCAACTGGACATGGAAATGAGTTTCATGTCGCAAGAAGAAATTTTAGAACTAAATGAGAAGCTGATTCGCTATATTTTCAAGGCAGTCAAAGGCGTTGAGTTAGGCGAATTTCCGAGACTCACCTATGCCGAATCGATGGATCGCTACGGATGCGATCGCCCTGACACGCGCTTTGGAATGGAATTGGTAAATGTTTCCGATCTATTCGTTAATTCTGGATTTAAAGTTTTTGCCAACACAATCGCTAACGGCGGCATGATCAAAGTCTTGCCAGTCATCGGTGGTGACGCAGCCATTTCTAATACGCGTATCAAACCAGGTGGTGATCTCGCAAATCTGGTCGCTCAATATGGCGCCAAAGGATTAGCATTCATCCGCGTCCGTGAAGATGGTGCAATCGATACCATCGGCGCGCTCAAAGATAGCCTCACCGAAGAAGTCAAGCAAGAGTTGCTAAAACGTACAGGAGCCGTGGCAGGAACGATTTTGCTATTTGGAGCAGGTGAAAAGGCGATCGTCAATGAATCTCTCTATCGTTTGCGTTTAGCGCTCGGTCGCGAGATGGGATTGATCGATGAGAACAAACTTAATTTCGTCTGGGTCACCGACTTCCCGATGTTTGAATGGAACGCTGGTGAGAATCGTTTAGAATCACTGCATCATCCTTTCACATCGCCTCGTCCTGAAGACATCGGCGATGGTCAAGAAATCGGTCTCAACACGATCGCACTCGCCTATGACATGGTGCTAAACGGTACTGAGATCGGCGGCGGTAGTATCAGAATTCATAAGCGCGATGTGCAAGAAAAAGTATTTAGTGCGATCGGACTGAGTCCAGAGCAAGCAAAAGAGAAGTTTGGTTTCTTGCTAGAAGCTTTTGAATATGGGACTCCTCCTCACGGTGGTTTAGCATTCGGACTCGATCGTCTAGTGATGCTCATCGCAGGAGCAGACTCGATCCGTGATGTGATTGCCTTCCCCAAAACTCAGCAAGCCCGCGACCTAATGACTGATGCCCCCTCAAGTGTCGATGAATCGCAGCTAAAGGATTTACACGTTAAGGTGTCATTGCCTCCTGCTAAAAGCTAAAAATAAGGTGGGCTTTGCTCACTTTATTTTTAAAGCGATCGCTATCTTGAAATGTTAGCGATCGCCTTAAGAAAATATTGATACACTTGTAGTGGGACTATTTAAAAATACCTATGGATATCCTCAAAATTCACAAGATAGGCAATTTGCTGGGAGCTACTTTCTCAGATGAAATAGTGAGAAAATTTAATTTGGCTGAAGGGGACACTCTAGTAGTGACTGAAACTCAAGATGGGGTTTACTTAACTCCTTCTACTCCAGAGTTGGATTCTTCTATGTCAGCTTTTGAAATTACACGCAAGAAATATCGAAATGCTTTGAAAAAGTTAGCACAATGAATGAACCTAGATGGATACCAGAAGATGCAATCCGACTAATTCATGAAGCTTTGATTGAAGAACATGGAGGTTCGTATGGCATTCTTGATGAAGGTCTATTAGCTTCTACATTAGCAAAACCACAAAATTTATTTCACTATGGATCAGATGTAAATCTGTTTGATTTAGCTGCTTCCTATGGTTATGGGTTTGTGAAAAACCATTGTTTCTTTGACGGTAACAAACGAGTTTCTCTTGCTGCTGTAGATGTTTTTCTCCAATTGAATGGATTTGAACTTGTGGCAAATGAGGATGAAGCGGCTGAGTTTTTTCTAGGTTTAGCTGAGCAATCGGGTTTTGCAGAAGCAGAACAGTCTAGGTTATCTAAATGGATTGCATCTAATTCGCGATCGCTAGGTCAGGGAAATTAAATATTCAGATATTATCTAAAAACACCTTCATAACAACTTATTGCTACCATCTAAAGATAGTGCTCGCCTAAAAAAATCATCATCGCTTAAAATCAGTGTAAGAACATTCTTAAGATAGCGATCACTTGTTATAAATCATTTATCTCAGCAAGTTAATAAACATTCAAACAAATTAGCTAAACTCCTAATTTAGGTTGCTTTTATAATCCTATCTGTATGTTAATTTTGAGTTAAATAGGTCACTATAAATAGAAATATATGACAAACAAAGGTAAGCACCAAGCTCTGATCGATGGTTATTCTGTAGAACCTACACATATAGAACAACTTTTTATAGAAGCTGCTAAGGATAGAATTAGTGAACTAGAAAGAGAGCAATGGTTTGGAGATAATGAGAAACGCAATAGATACAGAGTGGATTTCTTAATTAAAAGTAAAAGAGTAGCTATTGAATTAGATGGAAGAGGAACTCATTTTACTGAAGAACAGAGAGAAAATGATGCAAAAAGGCAAAGATATTTAGAGCGCTCAGGTTATCGAGTAATCAGATTCACTGGTAGGGAAATTGTGCGGGATGTTAATCAATGCATCAAAGAGGTAATTGATTTTCTTGAAAGTCTAGATATTCAATATCCCATCAATCGTAAAGTCATATATGTAGATCAACTTTTTTTAGATCGCCAAACTGATAGATACATGAAGTTTTATAAGGATACATATCCTACTCGAAATTTTGTGCGTCCATCTACGCAGCAAGTTCTTAATCATGTACTGGATTGGCTTCATGTCACATCTGATTTTGATATATTCATTTTCAAAACAAGTAATCAAAAATCAGACTTATCATCTTTGCATAATACAGTACAAAGGTATGAAAAAGGATTAATAAAATATCGAGTTTATAATAGTGAATTTATAGCTCTAGAAATTCTTGATCATCTTGAATATCATTCCATTTATTACGATAAATTCATTCTTGTTGCGGATGATTCGATTTATATTCCGTTTTTAAAAATTGTAAATGTAAGTAATAATAAATTAGTACGTTTAGTGAGACACGGTAATGATGAGACAAGCATGATAGGTGAAGGTATGGAAAAATTAATGTGGCAAGATATTTGTTACATTGTTGGTGGAGATGTAGGATTAAGTCTGCATGAACTTTGATGCCATCAGACATTTTATAATACTTTTTCATTCCTCATGCGGCATGGCACTTTCTAATTCATTGTAAAGCTCATTCCATTGATCTAATAACCATGAATAATCCGATTCATGCATTTCTCTTTGGCATTTATTTAGCCATGAATGAAAATTGTCTATTAATGTAAAGTATTCATCTGCAAGAACATCAAGAAAAATTTGTTCATCTTGCGATTTAAGATACTGTTTGGAAAGCGCTGTAAATTTTTCTGACTTTAATAACTGTTGCTTATTAAGAGTTAACTGAATTTTAAAACTCATAACATTATTGGAATCTCCTATTGAAGAAATTCGATTCCCTTGAATTTTGGGACTAACAAATGGAAGTTTATTATGTAAAATATAATTTCTAAAATCTTGCATAAACTTATTGACTGGAATATTACTTATCTCGTCATTTACTTTATTCTGATACTCAAGTTGAAATTCATTTTTATCGTAAAGTTCCTTAACAATATTTCGGGTATGTTCAACAAGCGCTAATGCTGAAGCAACGAAGTTAAGAAGTAGCCGATATGTCTCCTTCTCTAAATCATGGTATTCCCATTTAAGACGTTTTTCAGAAGGATTCAATCTTATAAAGTAGTCAATATTATTATTAGCGTCAAGATGATTCTTAAACAAGATATAGTTTTTATTAAAAGTAAAGAAACTCAATGATAATTGCCTCATATTGGTATACGCTTTCACATGAAAAGATTGCTCTATTCTTTTCATGTCTTGCCGAACGTCAAAAAGATTTCTTCCCATATATTTCTGCAAACAATTAACAGTATTTATAGTGCTAACTAGAATATATTTTAAAATTAAGAGTGATCGCCTGTTAATTAAGACCTAATCTAAATTAATAAGCGATCTCACTTAATTTGATAGATATAGCCATCGTCAACCCTTGTCTGATTAACCATATTATCCGTCAATCTTCTACCCGACAGATTACGATGCCATTGTAATTGTGATTGCCGCAAATCTTCAATTAATTCATGCTTGGGACTTACTGCAATAAGTGACGTCCAATCAATTTTTAATTCAGGTTGAACATCACGAAATACTGTCAAAATTTCTTTATAAGCTTTCAACGTACCTTCGCGATCGCATATCTCTGAAGTCAGCATTAAGTGCCAAGACTCTGAATCCGAAGAGTAAATCCAAAGTGCCGAATCAGTTGATAGCCCTGCTAAATTCAGAGCATCAATTAGTCTTTGTCCTTCTTCAAGTTCATAGTTTAGTAATGTTGCTGTAGCCATTGAAAAACTCCATAGTCGGGATCAGCGATTGCTGAATACATATCGCGAGATTCTTGTTCAGTATATGTTTTATAGCGACTTTCTGGCTTCCAGTGTTCTATAACTAATAACCAATTAGAGCCGAAGTTTGGATCGCTACGACGAGACGCTAACTCTTTATCAAGTTTAGCATTTTTAACAAGTTTGATTAAGTCATGGCTGTGGCTATCTATCGCAACTTGCTTGTCGGGAAAATCAAACTCTTTGACATGTCTAGAAATACAGGCTTTTAAAGCGCACTCTACTACATAGCCGCTGAGATAATAGGCTCCAGAATATTGACCATTCTGGAGCAGTACTTTTGCTTCTTCCATGCGAATGAAAGCTAGGTTTTGAAAATCTTGCCTATTCAAAAAATAGAATGCTCTTATTAGATTTGTACGGTTCAGTATTTTACAGATTAATAACAAGCGATCGCCTGTTAATTAAGACCTAATCTAAATCAATAAGCGATCGCTAGATATAACTTAAGCCAAGCAACCCAGAAAACCTTTCTGCAACTTGTCATGATCGAGATGTCGTCCGATGAATACTAATTGATTCTTGCGGAGTTCATTCTCTTGCCACGGGCGATCGCGAGTTGCGTCAAACTGCATATGCACACCTTGAAACACCAGTCGATCTGCTGAACCAGAGAGATTGATGATTCCCTTAGAGCGAAAAATATCTTGACCTTGAGTTCTTAATAGTTCACTAATCCATGATTGGAACTTGTATTGATTGACTTCACCTGCTTCGAGAATGCTAACAGAGCCAATTTCTTCATCATGGACATGGTGATGATGCTCGTGGCTATGATCATGAGCGTGGTCATGATTATGCTTCTCTTCTACTTGAGCCGCGAGAAACTCAGGATTTGTTTCGAGAATGCGCTCCAAATCAAAACCGCCGACATTGAGAACTGTATTTAGAACTCTGTCAAGGTCATTAGCTTGATTTAGCTGGACGCGATCAACTCTTGCTAAAACGTTTAGATGTTTGATTTTGACTTCGATCTCCTCTAATTCAGCATCAGTAACTAGATCAGTCTTATTAAGCAAAATCACATCTGCAAAGCCAATTTGTTCAAGAACTTCGCGATCGCCCCAATGTTGTTGGACGTGCTTCGCATCCACCACGGTGACGACAGCATCAAGCTCAACTTGGTTACGAATATCTTCATCCATAAAGAAAGTTTGAATCACAGGACCTGGATCGGCTAAGCCCGTAGTTTCGATTAAGAGCAGATCAAATTTATTGCGGCGGCGCATCAGATTACCGATGATCCGAATCAGATCGCCGCGCACAGTGCAGCAAATGCAACCATTATTCATTTCAAAGATTTCTTCGTCAGCACCAATCACGAGTTGCTGATCGATGCCAATTTCGCCAAACTCATTGACGATTACGGCGACCTTTTTGCCATGCTCTGCCGTAAGGATATGGTTGAGTAATGTGGTTTTGCCTGCGCCAAGAAAACCTGTGAGGACAGTTGCGGGTATTTGTGATGATGCGATCATAGCCTGTGCCAATTGCCTGCGATGCTGCTGATTAAGTTGATTGATTAAGATGTACTAACAAAATTATAACCTGATTGCTTTCTAAGCCTTTAACCACCGCCCACAATCGTGACAATTTCTAAGCGATCGCCCTTTTTGGCGATCGTCTTTTCCCATAGTTGACGATGTAAAATTTCGCCATTATATTCCACAGCCACTAAGCGAGGATTGAGTCCTAGAAATTCTAGTAATTTGGTCATGGTGAGATTTGGCTCACAGGTGCGATCATCACCATTTACTTGCAATGTAATCATAGATATTAAGTTAAAACTCTGATTTTTAATACTGTCTTGATCTTAGACCTCTGCACAGAATAATTGATCCCAAAATTGGTGG
>JANXUJ010000235.1 GCA_025356295.1 Cyanobacteriota bacterium | reverse complement strand
CCGCGTAGCGGGCGACCTGCTTTTCTAGGTTTTTTGCTAAACAGGAGTTGAAAATCGGATTTTTAGATAATCATCTTCCATTTTTGCACCAGCAGTCTGTAACACCGATAAAGCTTGAGGTAAAACTAGATTACGGCGATGATTGCCGATTCTAATGTTTAGCTCATCGCCCGTCTTAGTTAGCTCAATTTTCTCTTTCGGCACACCAGGTAAATATAATTCTAAACAGTACTGCTTATTCTCTTCAGTTACACGCATCGTGTTCTCTTTGTAATAGACCTGAGATGGGTCTTCATCACCGTATAGAGTCTCTTTCAAGCGTTCCAAAGCTGGAATCCCACACATTTCTTCAGCATAGAGGGGAATTTCTTTGATTGGTAGAGGATGAAAATCTCGATGGATTTGTTCGCAATATTGCTTCTGATTTTCTTTCCAAGCTTTAAAGAATGGGTCTTGTACTTCTTCAGGAATGATCCGATTGGCGATCACCATATCGGTAGCGACATTGTAAAGACTGAGATAAGAATGCGCTCTCAATGACTCATTGATCACCATTTTCTCAGGATTAGTCACCAGCCTTACGGTTGTGGTGGTGTTGTCCGTGAGGATTTTTTCGAGAGCTTCCAATTCTTCATAAAACTCATAAGGAGCATCCATTACATCTTTGTCGGGTAAAGAGAAGCCAGTTACACGCTTAAAAATGGGATTAAATACAGGACTCAAAACCTGAGCCATACCTTGCAATGGCTTATAAAACTTCCGCATATACCAACCTGCAACTTCAGGTAGAGATAGTAAACGCAGGGCTGTACCTGTGGGTGCAGAGTCAATTATCAGAACATCAAATTCTTTTTCGTCATTATGCCGTTTGACACGCACCAATCCAAATATCTCATCCATTCCGGGTAAAATCGCTAACTCTTCGGCTTGCACACCTTCCAGACCACGAGCTTGTAATACTTCGCTAATATAGCGTTTGACTGCGCCCCAGTTTCCTTCTAGCTCTCGCAACGCATCTAGCTCTGCTCCCCAAAGGTTTGGACGCACTTGTATAGGATCGTGTCCCAACTCCACCATAAAACTATCAGCGAGGGAATGGGCAGGATCAGTACTCAAAACTAGAGTCTTATAACCCAATTCAGCACAGCGCAATCCAGTTGCGGCGGCGACAGAAGTCTTACCAACTCCGCCTTTTCCTGTCATTAAAATAATACGCATTGTTGGTGTAACTCGTCTTGTTTGAACTTTGAATTAATTTAAATAAGTAACTTTAAAATCAGAGCGTAGGTAATCCGCTACGCGGGCGACCCACGCTCTGATTTTGGTTTTTAATTATGCTGAGCTACTCAAATATGTAGCTTTGCAAATCTTTACATTTACTGCACATTCTAACATTGATATAGATAGTGAGTATCAATAAAGTTAAAATATAAAAAATAAAAAAGTGCTGTAAAGCCCTTAAGCTATATGAATCAGCAATCTAACTCTGCTATTGATTTAGAACAACTTAATCGCATATCAGAAGGAGATATAGAGTTTGAGATTGAGATTTTGCAAGTTTATGTTGAAGATACGCTGCCAAGAATAGCTGAAATTCGTAAAGCGATCGCAAATAGCGATCGCGCCCAACTTTTGATAGAGACTCACCATATCAAAGGGGCTAGTAGTAATGTAGGGGCTATACAAGTACTGGATTTGGTCAACAAAATTGAAAAGTTGGAGCAGGACTCAGAACAATCTTTAGAAATAATTGCGGATATGCTCAAAAAAATGCAGGCAGTTGAACTATTTATTACTGAAAAGTCTTCTATTTTTGAGTCTAGTAAGCTCTAAATAAGACTATAATCAGGCAAGATGGGTGGTGCATAACATCGCTGCCTTGCTTGATTACAAAAAAAGTATAGAAAAGTTTTTTATGAATCTTCTATTTCCTGACCTAAATCTTCCTGATTTAAATGCTGATAAAAACTACGAACTAATGGATGTGGATACAATCCAAAAGTCTTTGGGGCGATCGCGTGCTTCTGTATATCGTTATGCCAATACTGATCCGATTCAGGGATTGCTTAATTTGCCCTATGATCCAACAAGGCTCAATCCTGAATTGCGTCAAAGCGATCGCGAACCGTTACTATTCCATCCAACTGAGGTGTCAAGGTTTGCGCGCGATGTCTTGAAAATGAAACAAGTCACTATCCAAGTCCAAGAGCCGACTCAAAATGAAACTAATCGTTTATTGCGCGAGATATTAGAAGAGATGCGATCGCTAAATAAGGCGATCGCATCTCTTCGCAATCCATGACGGCATATATCAGCTTTAAGTAGTACAGATAAATTTTTAAATGCGCCGCGAAGCGGCGCTTTTAAAAATTTATCTAAGCTCTTAATAAGCGCAAAGCGCTGTATATGCCTTTATATTTAGCTAAGGTAAGTGTAACCATTTAAGCAATGTTCATACTTTTGTAAAAACAATCTTGCTTCATTGAGAGTGATTTGCTTTTCTTGGAGCGCGCGTTCGGTCTCTTGACGAATACTTTCAAGCATCGCCTCGCGGTTGTACTGCACATAGGCAAGCACCTCAGTCATTGAGTCGCCTTTGATCACATGTTCGACTTTGTACCCGTTAGGAGTTGTGTGAATATGCACGGCATCGGTATCGCCAAATAGATTATGTAAATCTCCTAAGATTTCTTGATAGGCTCCACCGAGAAATAGAGCCAAAAAGTAAGGTTCCTCGTTAATAAAGGGATGCATCTCTAGCGTAGATTTGACATCACGCAAATCGATGAAGCGATCAATTTTGCCATCGCTGTCACAGGTGAGATCGGCGATCGTGCCGCGACAGGTTGGCTCCTCATTGAGACGATGGATTGGCATGATCGGGAACAGTTGATCGATCGCCCAACTATCGGGTGCAGACTGGAATACTGAGAAATTGCAATAGTAAGTCAGCGCCATTGCTTTTTCGAGATCTTCGAGATCATCAGGGACATAGTTAAGTTTGCGGGTTACTTTGAGAATGCGATCGCAACATTCCCAAAAGAGGCGCTCGACTCTGGCGCGTTGTCTGAGCGTGAGATAGCCAAATGTGAAGAGGCTAATTGCTTCTTGGTTGAACTGCACAGCATCATGATAAATCTCTTGGTAGTTATTCTCATTAATATTTTCTAATGCTTCAAAGAGATTACGAACGATTAAATGTTCTTCTTCTTTTAATGGCTCGATCGCTTGATTGGGAGTGCCACTAATGCCCACCACATCAAATACTAAGACTGACTGATGTGAGGCGATCGCCCGACCACTTTCGCTAGTCAGGGTCGGCACAGGAACAGATTTCTCAGCGCAAGCATCTTTAATCGCGGCGACAATATCATATGCATAGTTCTGCATACTGTAGTTTTTGGAAGCATAGAAATTAGTTTTGGAACCATCATAGTCAACTCCCAAACCACCGCCAACATCAAGATGTCCCATCGGCGCACCCAGAGCCGCTAGCTGCACATAGATTTGTCCCGCTTCCTTTAGAGCATCTTTGATGGTGCTGATATTACTAATTTGGGAACCAATATGGAAGTGTAGCAATTTGAGTGAATCCAGCATATTCGCGGCTTCCAATTGCTCAACTGCTTCTAGTATCTCCCACATACTCAACCCAAACTTAGCGCGATCGCCTGTCGAGTCTTCCCAATGTCCTATTCCTTTAGCGCTGAGCTTTGCCCGCACACCGACCACAGGCGCAATCCCCAACTTGGTTGCGGCGCGAATGATCATTTCCACTTCTTCAAGCTGCTCGATTACAATAATCGTATTCTGCCCCAGCTTCCGTGCTAGTAGAGCCGTCTCGATATATTCTGCATCTTTATAACCATTACAAATCAGCAAAGAGCCAGGGGTGCGTAGTGTCGCCAGCGCAATCAGAAGTTCGGGTTTAGAACCTGCCTCCAGTCCAAATTGAAATGGCTTACCATATTTGGCAATTTCTTCTACCAGTTGACGCTGTTGATTGACCTTGACAGGGAAGACACCACGATAAACACCGTTGTAGTTATATCGCGCGATCGCTTTCGCAAATGTGGCATTTAGACGCTCAATGCGATCGGCTAAAATATCAGAAAATCTGACCAGTATGGGCAACCTTAAACCGCGCTGCTTTAGGTCATTCACCAACTCAAATAAGTCAATACAGCCACCGCGATCGCCTTTAGGCGAGACAGTCACATGTCCCGCTTCGTTGATACTAAAATACGGCTCTCCCCACCCATCAATGCGATAGAGTGTCTCGCTATCTTGAATTGTCCATTTTTTGACAATATCGGCAACAGTAGTTGCAATAACAGGTAGTTGAATCTCTTGCAACATCTTAAAACCCTATAAACCTTACAAAGCGCCATCAATCCCATTAATTTTAGCATCTGTCGTGAATAGATTTGCATGACCAAAAATAGCCAGGTCCAATTTCTAAAATCTGTTCAGTGGGCATAAATAGTTCCTAATAAGATAAATCAAGGTCATCTAAATCTGGTTGAAGAATTAGTTCATAACTCTCTTCAAATAAAATTTGTAGCTCTAAATTATTTGGATTGATTTCAATCTTAAGGATTTTTTTGTTCTCTAGACTTTCTTGAGTAAGTTTTTTGGCGCTTTTAACTTCTATATCAGTTTCAGGCTCTTCTGAATTAAGTAAAACTTGATCTGCTTTTTTAAGTAACCACGGTGTTGCTCTCGCCCCAAATCTCCAGCTTCCTTTGTAGAAATTTCGTAATTTAGGATGATCACAAAGAGACATTTCACCACAATCAAGATGCAATTCGTCTCCATAACTAAAGCGAACCTGATGACAAGTTTCTCCGATTAACTGCCTTGTCAATATAGCAACAACTCCTGAAATATTCTCTATTTTCTGGATGTCTTTATCAACCACAGTATCAATCAACCAAAATGCTAGCATAAACTAAGATAAAAATATAAAAAAATATTCATGAATTTTGAAGCCGATTTGAACTTGACGCTCCGCGCTCGCTATCCCTTGATTTATATCCCTTCAGCAGAAGAAGAACGGGTCGAGGCATCGATTATAACTGTGGCAAAATCTCTTGGACGCAGCATATTTGTCTGGGATTTTGTTGATGGATATCAATCCAATCCCACTGATGCAGGAATGGGTAAGCGCAATCCTTTGCAAGCTTTAGAATTTGTCGATAAAATCCCTAAAGGAGCAGTATTTGTATTGCGAGATTTCGATCGCTTTCTCGAAGATGTAGCGATCGCTCGAAAGTTGAAAAATCTCGCGCGAAAGCTCAAAAGTGAACCGCAAAATATTATTGTGCTTGCCTCACAAATTAGTATTCCTGATAATCTCAGTGAGTTTTTCTCGATTTTAGAATTTCCACTTCCCAACCCTACTGAATTAAGAATAGAGATCGAGCAGATTGCTTGTTCGATTAGTTATGCCAATCCGACTTGTGACATTCAACTTGACAAACAAGCGATCGATGATCTTGTTCGTGCTGGTCAAGGGTTGTCATTAGAGCGGATGAGGCGAGTATTAGCAAAAGCGATCGCTGAAAATAGCCGCCTTCGTCCTGAAGATGTAGAACTAATTCTCGAAGAAAAGCGTCAAAGTATTCGTCAAACTCAGATACTAGAGTTCTATCCATCGACTATAGAAATTAGCGACATCGGTGGTTTAGATAATCTCAAAGAATGGCTATTACGGCGGGGTAGTGCATTTAGCGATCGCGCTCGAAAGTATGGACTGCCCCATCCACGCGGCTTGCTGCTAGCAGGTATACAAGGCACTGGCAAATCGCTTACGGCTAAAGCTATTTCTCATCACTGGCATCTGCCATTACTCCGTCTTGATGTCGGTCGCCTCTTTGCGGGATTAGTCGGCGAGAGTGAGTCTCGTACTCGTCAAATGATTCAGCTAGCTGAAGCGTTATCTCCCTGCGTATTATGGATTGATGAAATCGATAAAGCCTTTGCTAGCGCCGATGGTAGAGGAGACTCAGGCACGACTAATCGCGTGTTTGGGACATTTCTGACATGGATGGCAGAAAAAACTTCGCCCGTATTTGTGGTGGCGACGGCGAATAATATCCGCACATTGCCACCTGAACTATTACGAAAAGGACGATTTGATGAAGTATTTTTTGTGGGATTGCCCAATCAAGAAGAGCGATCGCAGATTTTTTCGGTACATCTGAGTAAATATCGTCCCCACAACACTCGCACCTACGACATTGATCGCCTTGCTTACGAAACCCCCGACTTTTCAGGAGCCGAAATCGAGCAGGGCATCATCGAAGCGATGCATATTGGTTTTAGTCAAAATCGCGATTTTACCAACGATGACATTCTCGAAGCCGCTAGCCAAATCGTGCCACTGGCTCAGACTGCTCAACAAGAAATTCAAATTTTGCAAGAGTGGGCTGCTTCGGGTAAAGCAAGATTAGCATCGCGACAGAATGTGTTTCATAAGTAGCTCCATTAGCAAGTTAACGAAGCTATACTAAAAATGATATTTTGCAGTCATCAAGTGAAATAGAAGATGAAAACTCTGATTAGTATCAAGTTCGTTTGTTTCATAATGGACGTAATTAAACTCTGAATATCCCTCATGCCTTTGAAAGGTCTAGTAATGATAAGGACTCTCTTTTTCTAGTCATGCTGCTGTTATCAGTGCTTTTGGGCGTTATCTCGCTCATGCTGGCAAAGTGCCAATGGAGTTTCATCGATACCTGATTGATGCCCAAGCCCAGCGTACTCTTGCAGACTATGACACAAATTCAATTGCATCAGAAGAAGATGTAGAGGAAATTGTTGACCAAGCGCGAACACTTTTAGCGATCGCGCTACAAAACTTGATGATTAATTAAAATAAACGAATTTCTCTTTTGTAAACTACAACCGTTTGACCTTACTTTTGAGAACCTGCTCTTCAACTTCACTAGTTTGGACTTCTCTCAGTCTCGTTGCATAAGCAGGGAATGGGAATCCAACCAGTAAAGGTGACGGAACTTCAGGCTGATGAATAAACATACTGCCAGATTTTAATAATAAGGCGCGCTTCCGACAAGCACCTGTCAAAAAATTGTATTCAGGTCGCTCAACTTCAGCAGAGTCAAGGCGACCGACTACGCGCACTGCGGCTTGACCGACTACGCGGCGTTCTACTTCTGAGGCAGTTTGTTGCGCGCCAATCAAGATAATGCCAAGCGATCGCCCTCGCTCGGCAATTTCTACTAGCAAGTCCTTGATTGGGCTACGACCTTCTTTAGGTGCATATTTATTCAACTCATCGAGAACGATAAAGACAACAGGATATTGTCCGCGTTTTTCTTTTTCCATAAATAGTTTTTGCAGCAATACGCCCACCACAAATTTTTGAGCTTTGCTGCCCAATTTGTTGATGTCAGCGATCGTTAATTGATACTCAGCTGCAAGTGGATCGAGATGATATTTTTCTAGTTCTGTTGACGGTAGATCGCCGCGAATCAGATGTCCCATCTCATTGGCAATTCCCCACATACGGCGAGTCAGAGCTTCAGCCGTGGCAGGGGCATTGCGTCCTAGCCATTTTTGATCAGGATTATCGACTAATTTATCTTCGAGAAACTCAATCAAATCGCGAAATGTCTCGACTTTATCTTTATCCTCTTCTCCATAGGTATCCTCCAAATCTAGACTGGCTCTGGGAACAAATCCCATCTTTATGTCATATTTATCGTTGTCGATCGCCAATCGCGCGAGTCGTTCTTCGACAATGCTGGCTAAAAAGCCAATATTTCCGCGTTCTAAGTCATCCCCTGCAAACAAAAATCGAAATAAGCGATCGCGACAAAATTCGCGCATACCCCAGACATAAGCCGAAATATTATCAGAGCGTTGATCGAGATGTGGTTCTATTTCTTGAGTATTTTTCTTGGGTGCGACACAAAAACGCACATCCCGAAATGGCTCAATCGGTAGATCGAGAGAGCGATAGGTCGCTCGATCTTCTTCGCGAATCTTATTATTCGCTTTATCTAAAAAGAATAAATCTTCACCCTTAACATTAAAAATTAACGCCTTAGTATTCGCTCTCTTTGCACCGAGCGCTGTCGAATTAAAAATAGAATGTAGTAAAAACAAAGCAAAAGAAGTCTTAGTCGCTACGCCCGAAATCCCTGAAATATTGACATGAGCGCCCTTTGTGCCATCGATAAATTCATAGTTCAAATAAGCTGGACTACCATTTCGCATCATTCCCGCCGATATGCGCTGTTCCATTCCATCAAAATTAAGCGCAAATTCAAGATTCTCATTTTCGGCTAGATAAACAGCATCGCTTGGTTGGGGCGGTAAATATTCTTCAGGCTCGATGCGGGTGACTTGGATATGTGCGGCATACGATACATTCACGGGCATACTGCCTGTCGTCACCAAAAATGTATCGGTATCAAATTGTGTGCCTTCATGAATAGTTCGTACATGATCAACAATGCCATAAAAGCTGACGATTCCTTTTTTGTCGGGGCGATCGGTATTGACTTGGACAACGTCATCCAGACGGAGGACTTTGCCATCGCTCACTGCCACCCAAAACTCAAGCGGTGTGGCATCTTTGGTTCCGAGAATATAGCCAACTGGCTCGATCATGTCACAATCTCCATGTTATTCCTGATGTTATTGCTATAGTATCGATATAATCTGATTGTTTGATCGCTTTTTCAAACAATTGAGTTGGGCAATCGACAAGTTAATTTTACTAACGACACCATGCTAGAGACGGTAAGTGAAGCAGAACAGGCAGAAAATTTTGATGATTTTTCTGACCAAAAAGTCATCGAGTCCGTAAACGAAGAAGCGATCGCTGAGTCCTCTATTGTCGATGGCGATCGCGAAGAAATCGAGGACGTTGAGATGTCTCTGTTTGACCATCTTGAAGAGTTTCGATCGCGAATTTTGTATGCCTTGATAGCAGTTTTTGTGGGTGTGATTGGTTGCTTTGCGATCGTTAACAAAATTGTTGCTTTGCTAGAAGTCCCTGCTCAGGGTGTGAAATTCTTGCAACTCGCTCCAGGAGAATACTTTTTTGTGTCAATCAAGGTGGCTGGCTACAGTGGTTTATTAGTAGCTAGTCCTGCGATCTTGTACCAAATTGTTCGCTTTATATTGCCCGGACTCACGCGCAAAGAAAAACGTGCGATCGCGCCAATTGTATTTGGTTCTAGTATTTTATTTGTCTTGGGGATTGTGTTTGCTTATCAGTTATTAATTCCTGCCGCCCTTAATTTCTTCATTAGTTATGGCGGTGATGTAGTTGAGCAGTTTTGGTCGATTGACCGATATTTTGAGTTTGTGCTGCTGCTGTTATTTAGTACTGGCTTAGCTTTTCAGATTCCTGTCATTCAAGCCCTATTAGCGATGACAGGAATTGTCAACTCCAAAAAAATGCTGGCAGGTTGGCGGTATGTCATCCTCGGAGCCGTCATCCTCGGAGCCGTGCTGACACCGTCAACTGATCCGATGACTCAAAGTTTACTGGCGGGAGCGGTGGGAATGTTGTACTTTGGCGGTATTTTCTTAGTCAAGGCTATGGGCAAATAAAGGCGACTTAATGGGGTAAGGATTCTATCTCTTTATGAGCTATTTACAAGAAAGGCTCGCTTAGCGAGCCTTTCTTGTAAATAGATGAGTCGGAAATGGATGAGTGAGGGAGTTAATTACTAACCGCCAACATTGAGAGTAGCCTTTGCAGGATCGTACTCTTCCAACTCCACTTTAATAGGTTTCACATTCCAGATTTCATCACAATATTCTTTGATTGTGCGATCAGAAGAAAACTTGCCCGAACGCGCAACATTGAGAATACTCATGGTTGTCCAATGCTCGACATCCTTATAAGCATCATTGACTTTAGTTTGACAATCTGCGTAAGCTTGATAATCAGCTAGTAGCATGTAGTCATCGTGATACATCAGCGAATCTACTAAAGGCTTAAATAAGTCCTTGTCACTAGGCAAGAAGTATCCCATACCGAGACGATCAAGAACATTGCGAAGTTCTTCATTATTCTCATAATAAGAATAAGGATTATAGCCTTCAGCCTTTTTCTGTTCGACTTCCGCAGCGGTCAGACCGAAGAGAAAGAAATTATCATCGCCGACTTCTTCGCGAATCTCGATATTTGCGCCGTCAAGAGTTCCAATTGTCAACGATCCATTCATTGTGAATTTCATGTTGCCAGTACCCGAAGCTTCTTTTCCTGCGGTCGAGATTTGCTCCGACAAGTCAGCAGCAGGATAAATCAATTGACCAAGAGAGGCGCTAAAGTTGGCAAGGAAGACAACCTTAATGCGTCCTTGCACATCAGGATCGCGATTGACCACATCAGCCACAGCATTAACCGCTTTGATGATCAGCTTCGCCATCGTATATCCAGGAGCAGCCTTACCACCAAAGATAAAAGTGCGAGGCGTGATGTTGATGCTGGGATTTTGCTTGATCCGTAGATACAGCCCGATGATGTGCAGTAGGTCAAGATGTTGACGCTTGTACTCATGGATCCGCTTGACTTGGATATCAAAGATCGAGTTAACATCAATTTCCACACCGTTGTGGGTCGTGATGTAATCGGCAAGTGCTTGCTTGTTAGCGCGCTTAATGGCTCGCCAGCGATCGCGAAAATCCTTGTCATCAACAAAAGCTTCGAGTTTACGAAGTTCATCAAGATGCTTCAGCCAAGTGTCACCAATTTTTTCGGTAATCAATTCCGATAGCGCAGGATTGGCTAGCAATACCCAACGGCGTGGGGTGACTCCATTAGTTTTGTTATTAAACTTCTCGGGCCAAAGTTTATAGAAATCTTTTAAGACATCTTGTTTGAGCAGCTCGGTGTGCAACGCGGCCACACCATTGACCGCATGACTACCGACTGTAGCGAGGTTCGCCATGCGTACTTTTTTACTGCTACCTTCTTCGATAATCGATAGGCGCGACAGCAACTCTTCGTCACCCGGAAACCAAGTCTCTACATCTAGCAAGAAGCGGCGATTGATTTCATAGATGATTTCTAAATGCCTTGGCAGTAAGCTTTCAAATAGAGGAACGCCCCATTTTTCGAGAGCTTCAGGCATGAGTGTATGGTTGGTGTAGGCAAAAGTACGCTGCGTAATCCGCCATGCTTCATCCCAAAACATTCCGTGTTCGTCTACGAGCAAGTGCATCATTTCAGCAATGCTGATTGCAGGATGTGTGTCGTTTAGCTGGACAGCGGCGTGTTCAGGCAGATTATCTAGACGACCATATTTTTTGAGATGGCGGCGGATGATGTCTTGGAGCGAGCAGGAAACAAAGAAAAATTGCTGCTCTAAGCGTAACTGACGACCTTGAGGGGTGTTGTCGTTAGGATAAAGAACTTTAGAAATCGTTTCTGATTTAATCTTCGTGGCAACCGCGCCGTCATAGTCGCCAGAGTTAAAAGCTTGGAAGTTAAAGTCTTCGCCTGCTTCGGCTTTCCAAAGTCGGAGGGTGTTCACTGTATTGGTTTGATAACCAGGAACGGGGGTATCGTGAGGAATACCTTCAACAGTGAAGCTAGGAATCCAATGAGTACGAGGACGACCGCGATCGTCATTATAGATTTCGGTATATCCCCCAAATTTGACTTGAACGGTGGACTCGTAGCGGACAACTTCCCATGGGTTGCCACATTTCAGCCATTTGTCAGGAATCTCAACCTGCCAGCCCTGCTGAATTGATTGGTTAAAGATGCCAAATTCGTAGCGAATGCCGTAACCCATCGCAGGAATTTCTAACGTAGCCAGTGAATCAAGGAAACAAGCAGCTAAGCGTCCTAAACCACCATTACCAAGCCCTGGATCGGGTTCTTGTTCTAGTAACTCGGTTAGGTCTAGTCCAGATTCTTTGACGGCTTGGGCGATTGATTCGTACAAGTCAAGGTTGATTAAGCTATTTCCCAGATGCCGCCCCATTAAAAATTCGGCCGAGAGGTAGTAGACGGTTTTGATGTCTTGTTCGTGGTAAACCTTGAGGGTTTGCAGCCAACGTTGTAACAGGCGATCGCGCGTTGTGAACGATAACGCCATGTAATAGTCGGTGAAGTTTGCCTGAGAGCCAAGTTTGCCTTGAATGTAAAACAGGTTATCGGCAAAGGCTCGCTTGAGGGTTTCAATACTTAAACCTGTGCGATCGTCTTCTACCGTAATATTGCTGGTCTGATTAGCAACATTTGTTTGCATAGAATTATTCCTGAATGGTTACGTTGTCTTAAGGCAGTTCTGCTGATGACCCTAAGGCTAAGGGTAAGGCAACTTTTCTATCCAACCATAAACTTTGAGATGTTGGACAATTATTTAACTGAGAATTTATGTTTTGGGAGCGAAATATTCATGGTTTCCTGACATATACCCAAAAAGTCAAGGCGACCCAAAGCGTTACCTTTACTTTTTGGGCTTTGTTTTTTGGGCTTTTTTACACCGCAAGAAGCAGGGAAATCTTGGAACTGGCGCGATAATGGGTATGTAATTCAAGTTTCTGGAATAGCTTATGAATGAAAAAGCTTTAGTCTGGCATCGCCGAGATTTGCGAATTGATGACAATCCTGCACTTAGTGAGGCGATCGCTCACGTTGGGGAGCAAGGAGTTGTGCTGGGAATATTTGTTTTCGATCCTGATATTCTCGATGACGGTGTTACTGAGGGTAGCAAGGTTGATTTTATGTTGGGTTGTTTGCGTGAGTTGCAAGCCAACTATCGCCGTTTGGGAAGTGACTTACTATTTATGCATGGTCAGCCGATCACATCGATTTGTGAGTTAGCGACATCAGTTTCGGCGAGTCATCTATTTTTTAATCAAGATGTTGAACCCTTTGCGATTGAGCGCGATCGCGAAGCAACTCTTGCCTTGCAAAAACTGGGAATTAAAGTCCAAAGTTTTATTGATATTGGCTTGATTGCGCCTGATGCGATCGCCACACAAGCGGGTGAACCGTATAAGGTTTACACGCCATTTTGGCGTAACTGGCAAAGCAAACCAAAGCCAAAACCCTTTGACGCGCCGAAGAAATTAACAGGTTTAGCTAGTTATGAAAATCTACCGACAATCAGCTTGCCTAGCTTGCGCGAACTCGGTTTTATTAATGACATTAATTTACCAAAATCTGGTGAAGCCGCAGCTTTAGAGTTACTCATAAGCTTTTGCGATCGCGAGGGAATTTTGGGTTACAAAACTGAGCGCGACCTGCCCGCCCATACAGGTACATCGGCACTTAGTCCCCATTTGCGCTTTGGTACAGTCGGGATCAGACGAGTGTGGCAATATGCGATCGCGGCTGAGCAGCGAAGCCGTAGCGAAGAAGAATCAACGGGGATCACCACATGGCAACAAGAATTAGCATGGCGCGAATTTTATCAACATGTGCTTTTTTACTTTCCAAAACTAGCGACAGGCGCATATCGTCCGCAAATGCAAAACTTTCCTTGGGAAGATGATCAAGAGAATTTTGTGGCTTGGTGTGAAGGTCGGACGGGCTATCCGATTGTCGATGCGGCGATGCGACAACTAAATCAAACTGGCTGGATGCATAACCGTTGTCGGATGATCGTGGCGAGCTTTTTGACTAAAGATTTGATGATCAATTGGCAATGGGGCGAAAAGTACTTTATGCAAAAGTTACTTGATGGCGACCTCACTGCAAATAACGGCGGTTGGCAATGGAGCGCCTCTAGTGGCATGGATCCAAAACCGTTGCGAATTTTTAATCCTGCTTCGCAAGCGCGTAAATACGATCCTGAAGGTGAATATATTTTGCGTTGGTTGCCTGAATTGCGCGGTTTAACGATCGCCGAATTATTAAGTGGCAATATTCCACCGCACCAGTGTAAAAAACGCGATTATCCTCTGCCGATTGTCGATCACCATATGCAGCAGCAAAAGTTTAAGAAGCTTTATCAGGATTGCAAGAATCCTTAAAAATTGCATAAAGGCGGCGCGCCGCCTTTATGCAATTTTTAATCAGCTAAAATTTCTCGCAGCTTAGGAATACAACGCCGAGTTTTTTGATAGCCTTCTTCGATGATTAAATCAGCTTGATGAAAATCAAAAATCCCAAATTTACTTAAATCTGGTTCAATTAACAACTCAGGCACATCAATTTCCAGATTTAGTCGGGTGACTTTCTGCTCCATGATGTTGATTGTTGTGCCGATAATGTCAAAGATATTAATTTGAGGGCTTTCTGAAGGCGACCATTGTTCTAACTTCGATTTCAGCTTTTCAGTCAAAATGTTGTACTGCGCCCTGATCGCCGTGACAAACTCCAGTTCAGCTTTACTTTCAGGAACCTCTTCTTCCGCTGCTATCTCTTCTAACTCAGGACTTTGCACCACATCAGGTAAATAATTGTGATTAAGATTCACGGCTAGCACCACATCTGCACCCATCTCGCGGACAACATTCACAGGTACAGGGTTGACGATGCCGCCATCACCGAGATATAGCTCATTTTTCCTAAAAGGTGTAAATACGCCTGGCATAGAGATACTGGCTCGAATCGCATCTGCCATCAAACCCGATTGCAACCGCACTTCTTGCCCAGAGACTAAATCTGTCGCCACACAACAAAAAGGGATTGGAGCTTCTTCGATTTTGAGATTTTTAATATGCTCAGTCAGCAAGTCATAGATTTTATTACCGTCTAAAAGTCCTTGCTTAGGAAACACTAGATCAAAATAAGAAAGCATGATTTTCCAGTCTAGTTCACGCACAAATGCTTCTAAGGCAGTGATTTCTCCTGCGGCACATACTCCTCCGACAAAAGCCCCGATACTAGAACCCGCAATATAACTAATCGGGATTTCGGCTTTAGTCAAAGCCTTAATTACACCGATATGAGCCCATCCTCTAGCTCCACCACTGCCTAGAGCCAATCCTAAAGTTTTAGTCATTAGTTTTTATGTTTGGTTAGAGGCTTGTAACTCATTTAATTGTATATTCTGGTTACGGATACGGCGTGAGAGTAAACGGATTATATTTACAGCAATATCGGGAGTTTCATCGATCGCTTCGTATAGTTGTTGCTGAGTTAGCACCAAGCAGTCACAACCAGCGATCGCTGTCACCGAAGCCGAGCGTGGTTCCGCATCAAACAATGACATTTCACCAAAACACCCCCCTTTTTCGACAACTGCTAAATCCTTATCTGCCAAATGTACGCGCACTCGACCCGCTACCACGATATAAAGCGATCGCCCGTCTTGACCTTGCGCGAAAATCATTTTGCCTGATGGATATGACACCTCATTCATGATCGAAGCGAGCCTAATCAAGAAGTCATCACGCAACTCCTTAAAAATCGGAACTCCGCGCACTAATAATAACCGTTCAATACTGGTTAGCATCGCCTAAGACTCCGCATAGCCATTTGGTTTGCCGCGCATTTTAGCTTTGATTTCTATGTCATTTGTCTCATGGGAATTATCACTTATATTCAGCGTGTTTTTGCCATTATTTTGAAAGTAATAGGAAATCGCTCTTGCTTGAGCCAGCACCAAAGAATCACGATCCTTTAATAAACGCGGCAAAATTTTGGTTAGCGATCGCGGTGAAGCGACTTGTAAATAAGAAACCACTGACTCTCTGACAAACCCAGTTGGATGAACTAGACATTCCAACATTGTATCGGTAGACAATCTCCACCATTGAGTTCTGGCGGTATGAAAACAGCAAGCTAAAGTCCAATCTGAGAAACAATACCGCAAATCCATAAGCTGCTGTAAGCGCTTCAGTGGCGGCAATTTTTTGTAAGGATGGATAGTTGAGAGGACACTCAATTTATCGGCGATCGAGCGATTGTCGATTACCGACAATAAAATTTGCTTAACACTTAAGTCAACAGTATTATCCAAAATCTCCATGCCACGCGCCAGACTAGCCTTTGAGCCAGACAAGATATTAAAGGCAGCCGCCTGAATTGCGGATGCGGAGTAAAGTAATTTCATCAACAAAAAGATTCGCTCCAAACAGTCAATCGCTTCAGCTTGGAGAGCTTCTGACAATAGTCCTGCTTCGATCGTCAGGATTTGATCTGATGGCATATCCTCCACTCCTGCCCAAGACTCAGTCATTACGCCCAACTCTTGCATCACCATGCTCTCAATGCCACTACGTCCGCTTAGTTCGAGGACGACTTCAATGCCTCGCTCTTGGGGGATGCGAATGAGCGTACGCAATATCTGTCGCCGATGTTTGCCCCAAGACTTGGGTAAATTGCTCGCAAGTACCGAAATTGAACTCTGTGAACCAATTTCTCCTAAAATATCCCAGGCGCAAATCTTGGCATTATCAGGACTGCGATCGCTATAGGCAAGCCCAAGCAAAGAGCTAATAGCATCGTCACCGAGAGTTACTAAAGCTTCATGGGCAGCTTTGCGGGTGGCTTTATAATACAAACCGCGAATTACAGATGGAAAATATTCGCTAGCACGGGTGGAGGCGATCGCCCTCAGCAAGGCACAACGCACCTCAATCGAAGGATCTTTTAATAACTGCGGCACATAAAACCGCAAAGACTGCATAAAAGCGGCCTCAGCCAAAGCTCGACAACCCAAAACTCGTTCAGGCTGAGAAGAACTCGTAATCATATGTCGCAAAGTGTTAGTCGCCTCAGCTACTTGCGAAGAATCACCCAGACGCATCATCAAAGCTACAGCTGTACTACGAATAATTGGATTTTGTTCTGCCCCCAAATATTTCCGCAGACTATCAATGTCACGATTTTTTTCGTCAGCTAACAACACATAACGCAAACATAACGCCTGCACTTGCGGAGAGGCTTGGGGAGATTGCATCACTTCGCGAATATAGGGTAAATACTTCGACTCAGGATTTTCTAGCATTGCCTCAACACTCTGAGCCTGTAAATCTGGAGTCATCTGCGACAACATCGGCGCCAGAGATTCACCTACAGCCTGCGGCGCAATTTGGGTTAGTAGTTCGATACAAACTGATTGCTCAATTTGAGTTTCGGCTCTGGTCATCGACTCAGACACCGCCCGCCGCATCTCACGAGTATCGACAGTCATCAGACTCAGTTTTCCACGCTCCACACTCTGAATCAACAGCTCTAAATATCCACGCCGCAACAACCAAATAATTACCACCCATATGACTGCGACCATTACGATTACCGCCGCAAACCATTGAGAAAAAATCGCGGAATTAACCCCTCTTTGTTTGAAAATCTCGCTAATAACCCAAATCAAAACCCCTGCACCACCAGTTGCTAATGGATCAGCGATACCTCTGACAAAGGATTGAATCTGACTACGAAACTGATCTGGCAGAGCCTGAAACAATGTGGGCGCAGTGGCCGCGACAATCGTAAACCGAAATAGTTCATCAAAAAATTTCAGAACGACAAAGCCAATCAATAGCCCAAATGGTGCAAATCCAGCTAACGTTCCCGTGATGATAATCCCGATCGGTGGCATCAGGACTGCAAAAAATACCCCGATACGCTCAATAATTCGACTAGAGCCAAAAAGCTGCAAAGCAAGTTTAAAGACTCCCATAATGCCGCCAAAAATCCCTAAAAAGCTACCGATCGCTTGTTCAGTTTTAAGATGGATTTCGAGTTGGGTCTGATACTGAAACTCGATCATAAAAAATAGAATCTGGGCGGCAATAAAAAAGCCAAATAAGAGCCAAACATATTTGAGCAAGTTGCCCTTTAGAGAGCGCGTAGAAATTTCATTGTCTGCACTATTGTTATAAACCGAGTTGGGAAATGCTTGCTTGTAGCGAGTACTTAAATAAAACAGTACACAAGAACCAATGAACAACATGAAACAAGTGGCAAGGGTCATATTTACTGCCCCACCCCAACTCACTAAAAATGGATAAGAAAATCCACCCACGATTTCGGCAATGATAATCCCTGTAGTAATTAAGGGAAATGCGCGTTTAATTTCCCGAATATTAAATAATTGATTAGCCGCAATGTCATTATTGATATTGCTGAGTACATAGATGCCCTCAACCCAAAGCCGAATCCCAAATACAGCTGCCATATATACCCATGTACCTTTGTGCATGAGTCCCATCCAGGCAAGCGGCAGTGGTAAGGCAAGTAAAAGTGAAATGCCAAGCATCACCCAGCGCAGAGGAAAAAGCTTTTGTAACCATGAGTAAAAAATGCCAAAAGCGGTTACCACAAAGGCGGTAGCGATATAAACCCAAGTAAGATTTTCGGCTTTATAAGCTTCTAGAAATAAGGTGGAGCTAGAATACTCAAGCCATACTGCTCCGATCGATGTTGCCCCATAAAACAAAAACATTAATAGCGTGCGTTCAGCTTCGTCAGGACGCAGGTTAATGATTTTTAGAAATCGGCGCATCGCCGAATTAGAGTTAGGAATGGCGGGTGCATTCATCGGGTTGCATTCATGGGCGATCGTTTGACGATATGGTACTACAAGAATGCAAATCTAAAATGACAGCTATTTCGCCGATCATCTCTATCTCGCAAGGACATCTCAATTTCTGGGAAACTTGTCGCCGTAAGTATCAATATAAATATTTAGAGGAGTTGAGCTTAGCTGAAGCTGATTTAAATAGCCAAGACAAATTACTGTTAGGCGCAAATTTTCACTTACTCATGCAGCAAAAAGAGCTAGGGCTTGATGTGTCTGCACTGGCAAGTAGTGATGTTAAGTTGCAAGAATGGCTAGCAGCTTTTGACAATCAGCCACCCGAAATAATCGCTGGCGATCGCTTGTGTGAACATCGCCGCACTTTAGAATTTGCATTGCAAGATAATCAAAAAAATAATCAAAATAGCGATCGCTTTCCAGAGCATTTTGTCTTAACTGCAATTTATGATTTATTGATTTTGGGCGATCGCCAAGCTCAAATTCTTGATTGGAAAACGCATCAAGTAGCGATCGCTTTTAAAAAATTACAAACCAATTGGCAAACTCGTCTTTATCTATATCTATTAGCCAAAACCACTAATTATGCTCCTGAGCAGTTATCAATGACCTATTGGTTTGCAAATACAGCCGAGTCAGTGATCATTCCTTATTCGCAGGTTGAACATAATCAAACTGGAAAAAGATTGCAGGAGATTTTGACGGAAATTTTGCAAGCTCAAGACTATCCAAAGTTAGAGATAGATAGTTTAAATTGTAAGCATTGCGAGTTTCGAGATCGGTGCGATCGCGGTGATGGATTAAGTAGCGCTTTATCTAGCAATATTGCCGATATTCCAGAAATTGAAATCTTAGTTTAAATCGGTGGCGTTGCACATGAACATAATGATCAAGGAAAAACAGGGAAAGATTTTTGGGTGTTGCTGGCTTAAGTATGAAATAGATAAATCTCAGAAATTATAGGTTAGTCTAAGTCTGAATTCTAAGCTTTAAGAAATCTTTGCTTCATACTTAAGCCAGCAACACCCATTATTGAATTTTGCATTAACATTATGATTATATGCAATGCCATGACTCTGACTTCTCAAAAGTCTCATTAGGCGATATTGTCAGCCTAATCGTAGATGTGAATGTCAACTTGATGCTCGTAGTTCCAAGCCCAAGACTTGAGTATGTGCGCCGCGTGCTTGAGTTACGCCAATCGTTCGCTCTGAAGCCTCGATCATTGGGCGGCGGAGACTGACAACGATAAATTGGGCGAGGTTAGCTTGCTTGCGTACCATTTTTGACAGGCGCTCTACATTTGATCCGTCTAGGAACATATCGACTTCATCGAAAGCGTAGAAAGGTGAGGGGCGATAGCGTTGGAGCGCGAAGATAAAGCTGAGGGCGGTGAGAGATTTTTCGCCTCCTGACATTGATGCGAGATGCTGTACTTGCTTGCCCTTGGGATGAGCAACTAGGGTAAGTCCACCACTGAGAGGAGCGTTGGGGTTTTCGAGTTGTAGATAGCCGTCACCATCCGAGAGTTCGGCAAATATCTCTTTAAAATGTCCATTTACGGCATCAAAGGCTTGCATGAAAGCGCGTTGACGTAAGGTGGTGAAGTTCTCAATACGGATTAAGAGTTCGGTACGTTCTTGATTGAGAGTTTCTAGGCGGCGGCTGAGTTCTTCAAGACGTTGGGATGTAGCTTCATATTCAGCGATCGCCATCATGTTGACGGGTTCCATAGCCTGAATGCGCTTGAGCAGACGGCGCTGCTCTAGTTGCAACTGCTCAAGAGTCATGGATTCAGGGACTTCAGGAATAATATCAGGAAGTTCGATTTGATTGAGTTGCTCGACAAATTGAGCAATTTGAAGATCAAGTTCGGTTTGACGTGCGCGATTTTTTTGTAGCTGCCATTCCTGTTGTTGTAGTTGTTGCTGTTGAGTGCGGAGCGATCGCTCACAGGCATCGCGCTCTTGTTTGGCTGCACCAATAGTTTGCTCAAGAACTTCTAAGCGAGATTGAAGTGAGGCGATCGCGGCTTCAGCTTGTTTAAGTTGATTTTGAATTTGCGATGTGCTGTTGATCAGTTCGGTTTGAGTAGCGCGAAGCTCTTGGAGACGAATTTGACGTTGCGCCATTTTTTCTAAAGCGAGTTTATGCTGATTTTCTAATTCTCCTAGCTGTTGCTTGGCAGTCCGCAGTTCGATTTCCGCACTATTGAGTAGAGCTTCTTGACCTTGCAATGCATCTTGAGCTTGGAGCCAACGGGTATGCGTTCCCGACTTCTCTAACTCCGTAAGTTCTGCACGTTTGACATGGAGCTTCGCTTCGAGTTCGGCAATATTGCCATCGAGAGTACTCAGTTGTGATTGACCGATTTCGATCGCGGCGCGGGTTTGTTGTATCTGGTCTTGCAAACGAGATCGATCGCG
Source organism: Cyanobacteriota bacterium (assembly GCA_025356295.1). Classification (GTDB taxonomy): domain Bacteria; phylum Cyanobacteriota; class Cyanobacteriia; order Pseudanabaenales; family Pseudanabaenaceae; genus Pseudanabaena. The sequence goes on along the minus strand of JANXUJ010000235.1, from coordinate 17,323 downwards.
ACTATTGCGTTCGATTTGTTCGTAGATGCGATCGCGTTTGAGTTGAGCTTCACGATGAGTGGTTCTAGCAGCTTGCAGTTGTTCTTCATATTTAGCGATTCCTGTTAATGCACCGCGCAAACGTTGATTAAGGCGGGTTAACATCTGGTCAATTTCTAACAGGCGATCGCGCAATTGTTTGGTTTCTGAAGATTCCGCAGGAGTGGAAGTGCCGAAATGGAGACTACTATTTAAGGGAGCGCTACCACCTGTCATTGCCCCTGAAGTTTCGAGAATTTCTCCCTCCAGCGTCACCATCCGATATTTGCTGATATGAAATCGTGCTTGATCGAGGTTCTCAAATACTAGCGTGTTCCCAAACACAAAAGAGAAGACATCCTGATAGCGATCTTCGTAGGTTACTAGATTAAAAGCATAGTCGATCGCACCAAGTTTTTGAGCTTCTGTGCGTGAAGGAAATCTTGCCGATTGCAATTTATTTAATGGTAAAAAAGTTGCTCTTCCTGCTCGTTCACGTTTGAGTAAGGCGATCGCTTCAGATGCAACCTCATCGCTATCGACAACAAGATTGCCCAAACGTCCACCTGCACAAATTTCTAGAGCTAATTGATAGCGAGGTTCGACTAATCCCAACTGAGCGACCAGTCCGTACACACCCGATAGATCAGCTTCGATCACGACTTGAGAGGCCCTAGTTCCTTGCACTTCTCGACTTGCTTGGACTTGGGCTTCTAGTTTATCAAGTTGGCGCGTCTTCACTCGCTGCTCTTGACTAATCCGCTCAATAGTTTCATTCTGCAACTGGATTTCTAATTGAGCTTCACTAAGATTTCTGGCTAAGGTTTGGACTAGCGTTTCGGCGGCACTTACTTCTGATTCTTGCGATCGCAGCGCCTCATCAAGATTTTGATCGGAGAGCATATCCACAGCATAACGACCTTCTCCTGCAAGAATTTCTTGCAACTCACGATCTTGGGTTTCCGATTGTAGCGATCGCTGATTGAGGACTTCTCTAAGTCTAGTTTGCTCTTGTTTTTGCGGATCGAGTTCACTTTGAGCCTTGTCAACATCTTGTCTTAGTTGAGTTTGCTGACGCACCCAATCCGATGAAGCTGAGGCGATCGCTTGGACTTCCTTACGATATTGCGAAACTATTGATGACTGTTGATCGCGTACTTTTTCGGTAGTAGTTACAGACTCTTCTTTAAATTGTTTTTGCGATTCTAGTTGTTCGGCTTCTCGCAATAGCTGATCAATTTCTTCTTGAGTGCTGACAATATGGTTTTGGTTATTTTGATAAGAGCTAGTTAGTGACTGTTGTTGACGTTGCAATCCGCGCAGTTCGGCTTGCTGTCCAGACAAATTACTAGACACCGAGAGATATTCTTCTTCGCCAAGAGTATGCACGCGATCGCTAAGTTCATTTAGCTGAACTGTCCCTGACTCAATCACTTGCGAAAGTTCAACTAATGATTTTTCTAAACCTGCACATTGCTCTTTATTGTTAAGTAACTCAACATTACGGAGTGATTGTTGATGCAAAATTTCTCGATGTTTAAGAACAGACTCTGATACTTCCATCTGTTCATATTCTAATCGCAGCGCCTTATATTTCTCAGCTTTGACGCGATCGTTCTTTAGTTTCTCTTTAGCCGTGACTAGCTCTTGTTCAACAATCCGAAATCGCTCTTCCTGAGCCTTGACATCATCCAGTTTATCTTTGGCAGTCGAAATCTTGCGATCGAACTCGCCCACCCCCGCCAACTCATCAATAATTTCCCGCCGTTCCCGCGAATTCATCGAGATAATCCCAGTTACGTCCCCTTGCAGCACAACATTATAGCCTTCAGGATAAATGCGGAACTTGGCTAGTTGTTCATGCAGTTCGCTCAAATTGCAAGGTGTTCCATTAATGTAATAAGTGGAAGTATAAGTCCCCTGACTTGTCACTCGCAACTTCCGCATCACTGTCCATTCGCCAATCTTCTGTCCTTCAGCTTTAGGAATTTCCACTCCTTCACTTTCCACTCCTTCACTTTGCAACGCCGCCATTTCTGTGTCCTCAAGGGCAAAAGTCACGGTGACGATCGCCTCAACCATCCGCCCTTTTTTGCTATGGGCTTGATTGACCAAATCTGGCAGGCGATCGGCGCGCATCCCCTTTGAACCTGCCAGACCCAGCGCAAACAAGAGCGCATCGAGAATATTTGACTTACCCGAACCATTTGGACCTGAAACCACCGTAAACCCTGTCAGCAAAGGAATTGATACGGTTGAGCCAAAGGACTTAAATCTGGTGAGTTCTACATTTTTAATGTACATATTTGATATACGCAGTGGCGATCGGGGGACATGCTAGCAAAAAAATAGCTGTACCATTTTTTTGCTTTCTCTAGAATGTCAATTTTTGACAGCACGAAAGTGCCAATACGCTATCACATCTTGTCAAAAATGGCATAGGTAGACTCAAGATTTTTTGCGCGTATTGTGCGATCAACAATTATCTAGCGTTCCTAAAGATTTTCAATATCCTGATGATGCGAGTGATTTTGTTGGAAGTGAACCTGTCGGACAAGAATTTTTATGAATATTCAAAGGCTGGAAAATGGCTTGAGAATTATTAACGAAGGATTTTGTTAATCTGATTGTCCAAACCTCAACGTTATTATTAGCTAATTGATTCCATGCAAAGGCTTTTCGTCACTATGAACATCTCTGTTATGGTTAATATGGTTTGAGAGCTTCACAAATAATCTGAATAAATCTTTTGTTTTGTCTATAGGTTAGTCCGACTATGCTCAATACTGCTCCTGTCAATACTGCTGTTGCACCAATATCTTTGTCTTCTAACGTTGAGCCATCGGTACAAATTCGTAATTTAGACTTTCATTATGGTGAAGGTGATTTATTTAAGCAAGTTTTGTTTGATATTAATTTAGACATATACCCAGGACAGATTGTGATTCTCACGGGACCATCTGGCTCGGGTAAGACTACTCTCTTAACTTTAATTGGGGCTTTACGCACAATCCAAGATGGTAGTTTGCAAGTTTTGGGGCAAGAGCTTAGAGGGCTAAATCCTAAAAAACTTGTGCAAATCCGTAAAAGTATTGGCTTTATTTTTCAAGCTCACAATCTTTTTTATTCGTTGACGGCTAGACAAAATGTGATGATGTCAACCGATCTTTACCCGCAACGTCATGGCAATATTGCACCTGCAAGGCAAGCTGCGGATATTTTGGGACAGATGGGTCTAAGTGAGAGGGTTGACTATAAGCCTCATGCGCTTTCGGGTGGTCAAAAGCAGCGGGTGGCGATCGCGCGAGCCTTAGTCAACCATCCAAAGCTGATTCTGGCTGACGAGCCAACGGCAGCCTTAGACAAAAAGTCAGGGCGTGACGTGGTGACACTGATGCAAAAAATGGCAAAGGAGGAAAACATCACAATTTTGATGGTGACCCATGACAATCGCATCCTTGATGTTGCTGATCGCATCATCAACTTAGTGGATGGTAACCTCGAATCCGACAATGTGGTGAATGATAATCAGGCGATCGCATCTGGCGATGGAGCAGATTTGCGTACATTTATGTTGTAATAAGTTGAGTGTCACGCAAAGCATGACACTCAACCTAATTAAGGCGCAAAGCGCTAAATTTCTCAAAATATGGTGACTATATCTCCTACGCCAACTTTCTTAGAAGGGTATTGGCAAGACGGCTTTAGATTGAAACAGCATCTCCAAGAATTTCTGAAACTAGATGCCTCAGCGATCGCCGAAAAGCTCCAAAACTGTCGCGATGACCTCGCGAATTTAGGCAATACCGACTTTGACTGGGAAGAGGCAACGGCTTTTTATAAAGACAAAGTCGGCGAGATGTATTTGTTTAAGCTGGGGACTTGGCATCTAGAGAGTCAAGACTATATTGGTGGCACTCTGAAGCTAATTGCTGATCAAGCTAGAGGGCGGGTGCTTGATTTTGGCGGCGGTATCGGTACTCATGCGATCGGGGCAGCGATGTGTCCAAATGTTGAGCAGGTAGTCTATTGCGATATTAATCCGATCAATCGCGGTTTTGTCGAATACCGAGCGAATCAGTTAGGGTTGAGCCACAAAATATTATTTCGTTCCGAGATCACATTAGAAGAATTATGGGCAGGATATTTTGATACAGTGCTATGTTTTGATGTGCTGGAACATCTGCCCGATCCTAGTTATCAATTGATGCAGTTCCATAAGATGCTCTCAGCTAAAGGAAAAATTATTGTCAATTGGTACTTTTTTAAAGGCTTTGAGCATGAGCATCCAATTCATTTAGATGATCCTGAAGTAGTAGATACTTTTTTCCATACCTTACAAACTAATTTTCTTGAGGTATTTCAACCTCATTTGATTACAGCCAGATGCTATCGCAAATTGTAATTCAATCCAAATATTACATCTAATATCCCACATCTAATATCATATCCCTTCCTATGACTATCACTCCTCTAAGCTGGACAGAACTAAAATCTCTCACCGATTTTCAAATAGATACTGTCAATGGCTCCACTAATGCCCAAGCTCGTTTGCGCTTGTTTGGACATACTGAAGCCGATGTGCGAGTGACTCTATATCGTGATAACCATGCATGGTGTCCATATTGTCAGAAAATCTGGCTATGGTTAGAAGAGAAGCAGATTCCTTATCGTATCGAGAAAGTAACCATGTTTTGTTATGGCGAAAAAGAGATGTGGTATAGACGGAAAGTGCCATCGGGAATGCTGCCTGCGATCGCTCTAGATGGACGCATCATCACTGAAAGCGATGATATCTTGATCGCCCTAGAAAAAGTGTTTGGCGCTCTCGGTCTCAGTATGAGTGATCCGCAAGTCATCCCTGTAAGGCGATTAGAACGAACCTTGTTTAGAGCTTGGTGTGAATGGCTCTGTCGTCCTGCGAGTTCAGCACGACAAGAACAGAGTCATCGTGAACAGTTTATAGAAGTGATGGCAAAGGTGGAAGAGGTATTAGGAAGTACTTCGAGTGCTTACTTTTTAGAGTGGTTTGGTACTGCGGATGTGATCTTCACACCTTATGTGGAACGGATGAATGCCAGTCTTTATTATTATAAAGGCTACTCGCTGCGAGAAGAGAATCCACGCATGTCTGACTGGTTTGATGCGATGGAAAGCCGACTTACCTATCGCGGTACTCAGAGCGATTTTCATACCCATGCCCATGATCTGCCACCGCAAATGGGGGGATGTTGGGAAAATGGAGAACCACAAATGCTAATTAATAAGGCAAAAGTGGATCATGGCGATTGGTTTGGACTGCCTGACGTGACTTATCCTGAGCCGACAAACTCACGCGAGGAAGCTCTCCAACGCGTGATTAAGCATCGTCATAATATTATTCGAGTTAATCCTGCGGACGATCGCTTATTTGATCAAGCTCTGCGTTGTGCTTTGACAAGGATGATGACCGATCAAGTCTGTACGCCGCCGCCTGAATCTGATTTAGCACTGCGATATTTGCGCGATCGCGTTAGTGTTCCTCGCGATATGTCGATTTATGCCGCAAAACGGCTGAGAGAATCTCTGGAGAAAACTGCCGCTTTAGTCGGCGATCGCCAAAGTCCACCACTACCCACACGCGATCGCCGTGATCAAGACCCAACTAATTTTAAAGATTAAAATCTATTAGAAGCCAAAAGGCAAAGGCGATATTTTATTTAGCCTGAGCCTTTTGGGATTTGCGATTATTCGTCATGGGCAAAGCGGTTATACAGAAAGTCTAGGGCAGTATTTCGGAGATCATAATAGAGAGGGTCTTCCATGATTTGAGCGCGATCGCGGGGACGGGGGAATGGTATCTTCATGATTTCACCAATATTAGCAGCAGGACCATTGGTCATCATCACAAGGCGATCGGCTAGAAATAATGCCTCATCGATATCGTGGGTAATCATCAGCACTGTGCAGCGATGTTCTGTCCAAATTTGCAAGAGTTCTTCTTGAAGTTCTTCTTTAGTAATCGCATCTAAGGCACCAAATGGCTCGTCAAGAATTAGAACTTCAGGACGAATAGATAAAGCTCTAGCGATCGATACCCGTTGTTTCATTCCACCTGATATCTGGGTTGGTTTTTTGTCAGCAGCTTCGCTCAAACCGACCATAGCGAGATGATGACGCACAATATCATTTTTCTCACCTTTCGACAAGTTTGGATAAACTGAATCAACAGCAAGATGTACGTTTTCATAAACTGTCAACCAAGGTAATAGCGCATAGCCTTGAAATACCACCATTCGCTCTGGTCCTGGCTTGGTAATCAGCTTACCGTTAACTATAACTTCACCAACAGATGGTTTTGAGAATCCGCCCACCATATTTAGGAGTGTGGATTTACCACAGCCAGAGTGACCAATCAGGCAAATAAATTCGCCTTCTTGAATATGCAGGTTCACATCTTTAAGAACGACATATTCACCTTGAGCAGTGGGATAGACTTTAGAGACTTTCTCAATCCGAAGGAATGCTTCTTGGGGTGGCAAAGTAGCGGTTGAGCTTTGGTGATTAAGAGTTGTTTGTGTCATTTTATTTTTATTTGTATTTTATTTGTATTTATAGCTACCGTCATTTGTGTTAAGACACAAAACCAGAAGACAAGTAGCGGTGCGAAGCGCCGCTACTCGCGATAGATGGCGAAGGCTTTATTGCCCACCGTGAGAGCTAAATTAAGCAACCATTCGCATCGATTCCATGGCGATTTCTGCCATCGTGATATTGCATTTAATCTCTAAATGATTGAGATAATCAATGGGATCTTCAGCATTGAAAGGAATCTCATCAAATAGTTGAATGGCATTGCGGGTGTAGGTAAGATCGGTCAAACCAAGCTCACGCGCTGCCGTACTAAAAACCCCAACCCGACAAGTTTTTTCTAAAACCTCTACCCAGTTGCGAGGGAAAGGAACATCGCCCCAACGCGCCATTTGTGCAATATGCCAGAGATGTTCCGTCCGACTAGGACGATTTACGCCAGCACCATAGAACTGATGGTGAGCAGGTTCACGCATTGGAGAATTGATCGCGCAAGTTACATCATTGGGATTTCCCAGATGGATGTAGTTAATGTTGGTACTAACATATTCACGCCGCGATAGAATTTGGCGAATCTCTTCCGCATTATTTGGATCAGCGCAGTACATACAAGCTTCTAGCAGGGCTTTGACGAGAGCAATATGCGTGTTTGGATAAGCATTTGCCCAGTCTTCGCGCACGCCTAGAACTTTTCCCGGATGACCCTTCCAAATTTCTAAATCAGTCGCTACTGTAAAGCCGATGTTTTCCATCGCAGCGCGGAAGTTCCACGGTTCGCCAACACAGAAACCATCAATGCTTCCCGCCTTAAGGTCAACCACCATTTGTGCGGGTGGAATTGTTTTGAGTTCCACATCATGATCAGGATCAATACCGCCTGCTGCCAACCAATAACGCAATAAAAGATTATGCATCGAAGAGGGATGAACTACACCCATGCGGTGAGTGCGATCGCGGGTATTTTTGAGCATTTCCTTAAAATCAGGAAGGGTATGAATACCGCGATCATAAAAACGCTTGTCGAGGCTAATCGCATTACCATTACGGGTCATAGTTAGGGCGGTTACGATTGGTTTGCAATTACCGCCGCCGCCGAGGGTCATCCACAGAGGTAAACCTGAAGGCATTTGTGCGGCATCTAGATAACCACCCGAAACACCATCAACAATGCCGCGCCAACTCGTTTCGCGTACTAGAGAGACTTCATCCAATCCGTGTTTTTGAAAGAAGCCTTTCTCTTTAGCGATCGCGATCGGCGCACAAGCAGTTAGCGGCACAAAACCGATTTCCAGATTGACCTTTTCCAATCCATGTCGCGAAACCGTGGCAATGGTTCGCGCATTGAGTTTTTTAACGCGCTTCTGCTGATTTAAGAAATAAATAATTTCACTGCGTAAGCTGTAATAGCTAGGATGCTTGACCGCTTCCATGCGTTGACGCGGACGGGGAATATCAACTTCCAAAATGCCACCGATTTTAGAGGCAGGTCCATTTGTGAGCATGATGATGCGATCGCTTAACAACACAGCCTCATCGACATCATGGGTGACCATCACCGCTGTAATTTGATCTTCGTTACAAATCTGCATTAATTTCTCTTGCAAATTGCCCCGTGTGAGCGCATCTAAAGCTCCAAAAGGCTCGTCTAGCAACAAAAGTTTGGGACGCACTGCCAGAGCGCGAGCGATCGCCACCCGTTGGCGCATCCCACCTGATAACTGCGTGGGTGGTTTATCGATCGCATGATCTAGCCCCACCATATGCACATAATGCTCGATCAAGCTTTTACGCTCATCTTTGGACAAATGAGATAAAACTTCATCTACAGCCAAAGAGACATTTTCGCGTACCGATAACCAGGGCAGGAGCGAATAGTTTTGAAATACGACCATGCGATCGGGACCAGGGCGAGATACTCGCTCATCTTCCAGCATGACGATACCGCCTGTCGGCAAGTCTAAACCTGCGATCATATTTAACAACGTTGACTTTCCACAGCCCGAGTGACCAATTAGAGAAATAAATTCACCTTTTTTGATTTGCAGATCAATTCCTTTAAGGGCGATATATTCTTTTCCACCACCTAAAGGAAAAGTTCTCTCTACTTGGTCAATTGATACAAAATTATTCATTTTAAAATCTCCTGCTAATAAATTTTTATAAATGAGAGTAAAAAGCGCATGACGCTTTTCACTCTCATATTTTTTTGTGATATCTATTTCTGTTCTTCAGGCACAATCAATGTCTGAATCCATCCGATCGCGCGGTCGAGTATCAAGCCGACAGCCCCAATATAAAATAGAGCAATAATAACCTCGCCTACTTTGTCATTGGTATAAGAATTCCAAATAAAGAAACCGATACCGACAATGCCTGACATGATAATTTCGGCGGCAATAATTGCCAGCCAAGCTAAACCAATCGAAATGCGTAAACCAGTAAAGATATAAGGAAGTGCCGAAGGGATCAAAATCTTAAAGAAATACTTTTGCTTAGAGAGTTGAAGTACTCGCGAAACGTTGCGATAGTCTTGAGGAATTTGTTTTACACCTACAGCCGTATTCAGCAAAATTGGCCATATAGAAGTAATAAAAATAACAAACAATGCGGCTGGTTCATTTTGACGAAGAGCCGCTAAAGCGATCGGAACCCATGCCAAAGGTGGAACAGTACGCAAAAACTGAAACAGAGGATCGAGAGCTTTGTCAATTACTGGAGTTGTCCCCACCAAAATCCCCAACCCAATACCCACAACTGCAGCAAGTGAATAGCCCTTAGCAACGCGCTCAAAGCTAGCTAAAGTCTGCCAGAACAACCCTTTGTCAGTGCCACCACGATCAAAGAAGGGATAGAGCAACAAATTGCGAGTAGATTTCTCGGATAGAATATTGACTGGACTAGGTAATTTAACTAAGCCAATACTTGAAAAAATTTGCCATATAATCAAAAATCCTAAAAGCCCCATAATTGGAAGCGCCCAGTTCTGAGCATTTTTTTGCCAAAATCTATTCAAAGATTTAGAGATGTTGCTGTTACGATTGCCAATACTTGCTGCCATAAAACTTTTTATCCTTACTTTGTATTGACTAATTTTTTGCTTAAAGCTATTAAATACTACAGAATAATTAAACACTAAGATTTAGAACCTACATCGTCCACATAACGGGCAGTGCAGGTTTTAAATCTTAATATTTAATTGTGCCTACCAACTTTGCTACTAGAAGGTGAATGTCGTTCTGATTACACCTACAGTTGCAGTAGGTGCATTGTTGATACCCTCTGGATTAAACACAAAGAATACGCCTGGGGTAACACTGATATTCTTGGTCATCTTAAAATTGAAGTAACCTTCTAACTGATAAGGAGTTGCCGTAAATCCAGTAGGAATCGTAGCAATTCCACTTGCTGAGCTCCGTGCAAGTGGTTGCCCAAAAATAAGCCCAGCCGTGTTGCCTTCATTAAATACATCACTGAATTGGAACCCTGTCATCCAACTAGTAAAAGTCGTTGAAGCATTGACACCAGTAAGATTTGCAAAAATCCAAGCGCCTGATACATTAAAGGCAACTTTGGAAGCAACGCGCCAAGTTAAAGTCGCACCTACGGAATTTAGCTGAATGGGATTAGTTAATGCAGTTCCTACTCCATTAGTTGGATTAACGGAAATTGCATTGATATCGGCTCCAGCTAGCCCAGTTCCTAAAAGATTGAATTGGTGATAGCTATTAGCATAGTTGAGTCCAATATCAAGAGTTGATGTTGGCTTGAGAGTCAACTGCGCGGAAGCAACACTACTGCCACCAAAGAAACCAGCGCCCAGAGGTGTACCAGGGAAAGCCTGATTACTAGGAATTGCAGGGCTAACACTTCCATATAAAGCACGGAAATCAACTGTATTTGAAAGAGTCCAGATAAAACCAACAGCTGCCGCTAAACCAGTGCCAGATGTACCGCCAGATACACGGGTTGCGGCATTTAAGCCTTGACCAAAGCGCGAGATCGCTCCTTGACCTTCACTGGCAAAAGGACTGATCGCAGGAAATGCATCAGAAACTTCCGCATTAGAGCCGGCAAACATCGTGAATTTATCAGCGACTGGGAAAATGTACAGCAGCTTATAAAGACTTACAGAGTTTGCCGCGACAGCGCTAAGATTGGTTGGATTAACGCCGGGGAACTGTGGTTCATAACCCAGTCGCACATTACTAGCACTTAATGAACCGAGTCCAGGAGTAGTATATCCCAATGCACCTTGGAGACTATTTGTATCACCGCCGAGGTTATAGGCTTGCAATCCCGTAATCAATAAATCTTTGCCAGTAAAGCTCGTCAACAAATTGAGTCGAACTCTAGTATTCATGACAATGTTGGTATTATTGCCACCACTAGGATTTGCGCCTGTTGCGCCTGCGATACCAATGATTGCTTCGCCACTGAGTTTGGTTGTGGTTGAGAATTGCTGAGCCTCAAGCTTGGCGGTCTTCGCATCAAGGGCATCAACACGACCACGCAATGTGGCAAGTTCCGCAGCAAATTCTTCTTGGAGCTTTTGTAAGGTTGCAATATCTTCCTTGCTAACTTTGTCAGATAATCCAGCCGAGATGATTTCGTTGATTTTGTCAAGACAGGCATTTAAGCCCGCCGCAAACTCATAGCGTGAGGTTGCTTGTTTGCCGCGAAATGTGCGATCGGGATATCCTGCAATACAACCGTAGCGCTCAACGAGAGACTGCAAAGCCGTAAAAGCCCAATCGGTAGAACGAACATCTGATAATTGGGAAACAGATGTCACATTCTGAGCAGTTGTAGTTTTGTCAATCGTGTCGCGGCTAATTTCAGCACTCAATTGAGAAGCTTTAGAACTAGAGACATTATTGATATCAGAAGATGATGGAGTTGACCTTTCAACTTTTGTTTCGGCTTTTGGTTCAGCAGAGAGAGCGATCGCTCCACAAGACAGTTGCAAACCCAATAGAACTGAACCAATTTTGACAACGGGATAGATTTTCTTCATTTAGTATTCCTCACACATTACTTTTTAGATTGTTTTCTAGATTTTTCTGTTAAGCCTTCTTGATCTTCAATCCATCTAGATAAGCTTGCGGATTCTCAGGATCGAACTTAGTGCCATCGAAGAATTCTTCAATACCGCGGGAGGTACTGGTCGGGATATCAGCAGCAGGAATACCAGCTTCCTTTGCCGCCTCGCGCCAAATATCCTCACGATTAACTTTCTTGATCCAATCCTTAGCAGTGGCTAAAGCTGACTTTGGCAAGAAGCCCCAGCGGACACTTTCGGTAATAAACCATAGGTCATGGCTTTGGTAAGGGTAGGAAACACTGCCTTTGGCGTCCTTCCAATACAGAACCGCCATACTCTTGTCATCGATCTTGCGTCCATCACCCATGTCATATTTGCCCATCATCGTTTCTTCGAGGATGTCGGGATCAACTCCAAAATAATTTTTGACAGAAACAATCTTGACAAGGTCTTTACGATTGTCGAAGTTGTCGCACCATTGTTGTGCTTCCATAACTGCCTTGAGCATAGCCTTAGTTGCCTTAGGATACTTGTCCACCCAGTCTGATCGCATCGCTAAATATTCTTCAGGATGTCCTTTCCAAATTTCGGCAGTGAGTGCAGAGATGAAGCCAATCTTCTCTTTGACAATGCGATAGGGCCACGGATCGCCTGTGCTGAAGGCATCCATTGTGCCAGTTTTCATATTTGCTACAGTTTGGGCGGCAGGCACAGTCAGCAATTCGATGTCATTATCAGGATCGACTCCATTAGCGGCCAGCCAATAGCGAATCCAAAATTCTTGATTGGCTTTGGGAAAAGTGTAGGCTGCTTTAAATTTACTGCCTTCGGACTTAGCTTTCTCAAAGAAGTCTTTGGCTTTATCGATTTTTAGAGACAAGCCCTTATCTTTGTGCTTACCAGCGATCGCAATGCCATTGCCCTGTGTATTCAATTGCAGCAATACATACATCGGGAGTTTGAGGTTGTCGGTAATGATTCCCTCTGACATCAGGTAGGGCATCGGCATTTGCCACTGACCGCCATCAATACCACCTGCGGAAGAGCCGATTTTGGCATTATCTCTGGCTGCACCCCAGTTGGCTTGCTTGGAGATATCGACATCAGTCAAGCCATATTTAGCAAAGAAGCCCATTTCTTTGGCAATGATCAATGGTGCAGCTTCAACAATTGGCAGATAGCCAAGTTTAACTTTAGTCACTTCAGGAATTTGGTCGGCTGAAAGATTAATTTTCGCAGCCTGTGTTGAAGTAACTTTTGGTGTGTCTTCGGGTGGATTGCCACAGGCTTTGAGCAAGACTGAGCCTAAGGCTGTAGCTCCTGCTGTAGCAATAAAACGCCTACGCGAAACATTGTTATTGAGATCGGGCATGATTTTGAGACTCCAAAAATATAATTTATAAAATTAAAAAAATTAAGAGAATTTGTTTAAGTAAAACCAAAATAAAACGTCAATTATGATTTGGACTAACAAACGATTGATTGGTTGCTATTGATATCTTAGAGTTAAGTCTTGATAGAGTAAAGTCTATTCTTCTTATACTAACAATAGATTTTACTCTATAATAGCTTGCTAAAAAAGGGAAAGAGTAGCATAGCTACTCTTTCCCTTTTTTCTCTTTTCTTAAGCGGCGATCGCTGCTGCTTTAGTTGTACCGAGAGATTCCATCACTAATTCAGCCAGATCATTGATGAAGATAGGATGACTATTTAAGGCAGGAACGCGGTCAAAGTTATGAATACCTGCGGCTTCAGCGACTTCACGATATTCGATATCAATCTCTTGTAGAGTTTCGATATGTTCAGAAACGAAGCTGATCGGCACTACCAAAAGATCATTAATACCGCGCTTCGCCAGATTTTTAATTGCTTCTTCAGTATATGGTTGCAGCCATTCCACAGGACCAACTCGGCTTTGATAAGCGAGGGTATGCGCATTGTAGCGACTATAATCGCGGCGTAATGCTTTCATGAGTCCATCGACACAGTTTTCCATTTCTGATTGATAAGGATCGCCGTACTTCGTGACATATTTCACAGGCACACCATGAGCGCTGAAGAAAAGATGCACGTTTTCGGGTTCTGCAAAAGATTGTAATTTGCTATCGATCAATTCATTCATGGCGCGAATGTATCCTGTGCGCTCGTACCAAGACTTGATCGTAATCCGTTCGATCGCTTTTAATTCTGGATCATTTGCCCACATTGCGTCAAGTTGCTTGATGCTAGAACCACTGGTACTAATCGAGTATTGCGGATATAGAGGCAGTACCACCAGTCGAGTGATTCCATCCTGTTTGATTTTGGCGATCGCTTCTTCGGTGTAGGGATGCCAGTAACGCATGGCGACATAGACTTTTGCCTCAACGCCATGACGTTGCAAAACATTTTCGATATTTTCGCCTTGCTCTTCGGTAAGTTGGCGCAAGGGAGAGCCACCGCCAATCATTCGATAATTTTCTTGGCTAATCGGAGCGCGACTAGCGGCAATTAGTGAGGCGATCGGCTTTTGTAAAAAGGGAATCGGCAAGCGGATAATTTCTGGATCGGCGAACAGGTTATACAAGAAAAGGTAGACATCTTCTAACTTTTCAGGACCTCCTAAGTTTAAAAGCAGTACTCCAACGCGACCAGACATAAAACAATTTCCTAAACTTTATAAATTGGTAAATGGAATTTATTAAATTAAATTTCAAAACTCTATTTAAATCTTAGCTCTTGTTTCTAGCTATCAACAATAAAAGTAGAGTGGCGCAAAGAGCCACTCTACTTTTATTGTTTCTCTAACCATTGCTTGACAGAGATTTCTAACAAATCAATATCTAAAGGCTTTGTCAGATAATCATCACAACCTGCCGCGATCGCCGTTTCTTTATCGCCTTTCATCGCATGAGCCGTGACGGCGATAATTGGGATTTTAGCGGTGCGATCGCAAGCTTTGATCTGTCGAGCAACTTCCCAGCCATCTATCTCTGGCAAAGATAAATCTAACAAAATTAGATCAGGTTGATTAGTTTTCAGCCAATCTAACGCCGCCTGACCCTCTTGAATACAAATCACACAATAGCCTGAATCTTGAAATACCTGCTCCACCAAAACTTGGTTGTCAGGTGCATCTTCGACCACTAAAATTAGCGGAGCGCTTTTAAATGCGGGCATAGGTACTGAGAGGTTCCTTAATGAACTTGATATAGAGGTGTTTGAAGGTTGATCGCAAGACTCTAGGCATTCCAAAGTCGATCGCCATCATCGTTGAAGGAAGTTTCCAGTCGAGGCTTTTTAGTTGCGCGATCGGATCACCAATAACTTCGATGGCATCAAGATCACTACACAATCCTGATCGTATTGCCGCCGCAACTGTTGGTACATCCAAAGGACTAACTCCTAATATCTCCACCATAACCCGATCAAGCGCAAAAACATCACAAGCTGCTGCTAAAACACCTAAGTTTTTTGGCTCACCAGCACTGGGACCATTCCCTTCATGTCCGATGATGCCATCTAGAATCGTCAGTTCAGGATTAATAGCACGCGCTGTTTCAATCAACATCTGAGCAAATCTTTCGACATCTTTGCCTGCTTCCATATGCCACCAAGCTTTCATTTTGCCTGGGACGCAACCAAAAAGATTTTTGACACCGAGTGTGAGCGTCAACTGCATATGAGACTTGACCTTGGGTAAATTAATCACCACATCTGCATCCATCGCCTCTTTACTTAGGCGGAGATGTTGTAATTCACCTGCACCCTCGATTTCGTAACGTTTACCATGAAACTCAACGATGGGAATACCCAATTCTTCAGCAAGCGGTAATAATCCATTCGCTTTAGCGATTCCTTTCGCACTACCAAAAGCAGGGCTATCGCCTAAAAATGGCTTGCCGCCAGCATCCTGTACCATTTTGGCAACGCAATATACCAATTCGGGGCGCGTGGTGCATTCTTTGGTCGGACGTGACCCTGTGAGCAAATTTGGCTTGAGTAAAACGCGATCGCCTACTTTTACGATACTAGCCATACCACCTAGTGGTGCAAGTACTGCTTCTAGAGCCGACATCAATGATTCAATTTCGTAACTAGAAGTCCGCAGAAGGCTAACGATTGGTTTCATGAAATTTTTTAGATAACTACTTGAAAAATAAAATTGAAAAATAAAAAAGAGGGAGCGCAACGCGCTCCCTCTTTTTTATGATGATTTAGCTAGCGGAGCCAAGACCAACATAAGAACCATAGAAAAATAGACCAACAACAACCAGTACACCAGTACCAGCAACTGTAGCAACTACCCAAAGCGGAATGCGACCGTTTTGAAGCATAAATTTAAACCTCCAGAGAAAATGATTTTGTGAAATGGATAGACAAAATTACTAAGTGTTTCCGCATAGTTAAAACCGAAACTAGAGCTTGAGTCGTCCGCACAGTGGACGGCTCAAGCTTTTAGATTTTCAGGTTGCTTATGCATAACTATTTAGTTAAAGAAGTAGCTAGAAAATAGCAAAACAGTCACGAAGATGAGCAGTAGTCCCAAAAAGAGAGAGGTACGGTTCAACTCTACAGGTTGGCTATTAGGGTTTTTAGGAGCCATGAGTAAATACTTGGGTTGGGTTTACTTTGAGGTTGGAGATCAAAAATTAAAATCAGGGTAAAAATTAGCGGCTAATAAATTGCATAGCAGCGATCGCGCCAATGAAAAACACAGTAGGAACCCCTAATCCATGAACAGCGAGCCAACGGAAAGTAAATACGGGGTACTGGATGGGCTGATTAGGATTATTAGTTGCCATAATTGGTAATTTAGATATTAAATGCGTTGATATGGTTGACATGAAAGATATAAAGCTTTTTTGCAAGTTGAATTTAGCGCTCAATTCAACTAAGCACTAACCCAAAGGCTAGTTACCCATTGGCGTAATATCTTTTGCGGGGTTGTAGCGATCGGTCATAACAGGTGCAGTTTGACGCTCTTCGGTATAGTAACCGTTGGGGCGCGGTGTGCCAAATACATCATAGGCTAAGCCTGTGCTGACAAACAACCAACCAGCCAAAAACAAGGCAGGAATGGTAAGGCTATGGATTAGCCAGTAGCGAACGCTAGTAATAATGTCTGTAAACGGACGCTCTCCAGTAGTACCTGCCATAAGATTCCTCTAAATGTGTAATGTTAAAACGTTTATCTTAAATAATAATTGACTATTGTACCAAAATGCCAAAACCTAATTTTCCTTAATTGTTCGCATCCCATTTTTTTCGTTTCGTAGTCCCTAGCGATCGCCAGCAAGTAAAACAAAAGAAGCAGTTATTCTGAGTTTACGATTATGACCTTCACCGAGTTATTGCCGAATCTGCAAAAAACTAAACCCTTCCGATAAGCTTAGGTTTATTCAGTTTCTGGCGACTGAACTATCAAAAGCAGAAGATTTTGTTGCCAACGATATAGAGTCTATATCTTGGTTAGAAGCAGATTTGGTTGATGACTTGCCTGAGTATAACTGGGGAAAAGGTGGGATACCAAGTATGAGACCTGTGGAAGATGTACGTTATTCTGTTGTGGTGGTAGTTCCATTAACTACTCAGTTCGGCGACTGGGTCAATAGAAATCCTGTGTACTGAGTTATATACTCTGCTTCTAACCAAGATATTGTTGTACTCATATAACTAATGATGACTTTTCTGGGTTCATATTTAGCCCCAATC
>JANXUJ010000168.1 GCA_025356295.1 Cyanobacteriota bacterium | reverse complement strand
TATTGGTTTAAATAGGGTAGGGCATACCCAAATTTCTACGCCTGTGGAGAGTTCGACCTCTGCCTTGTAGATGTAAGTCTATCTGGTAAGTTGTCTCGCTGAATCAGGAATCTCAGTCGCTTTAGCGCTGAGAGTGTCAATAAAGGAAGGATTAGTCAAAAAAATATTAATAGTCGATTTGGATGTTCATCAAGGCGATGGTACGGCTTTAATTTTTCAGGATGAGCCGAAGGTGTTTACCTTCTCTATGCATTGCCAGATTAACTTTCCATCAATTAAACAAATCAGCGATCGCGATGTGCGTTTACGGGAAGAGCCGTGCAGCGGATGACCCACGTTTCTAGTATCTAGAAGAAAAGCTATGCGCTTTGATGATCGCCGCGACCAAAAACGCATAGGAAAGGCAACCAACCACAGCTAAAAGCCAAAAACTCACTAATGCACTCGTATTCCAAAGGGCGTGAAGCAAGGCGGCGCTGAAATAGCCAATTGTGAGAATTTGCCAACGCAAAGATGGCTTCAAAATACTAAGCCCAATAAAATAACCAAAATAACCGCTATAAGCCATATGTCCTGCCACAGAACCAAGCACGCGGGGAATTAATAATTGCAAACCCGTTAGTTCCGCAATTTCTGTGCCACCTGCTTGACTAGCAACGCTCTGGACAATGCTGGGTACATATAGTCCCAAAGTTTCTGTCAGCGTAAAGCCGATCGCCGAAGCAGCACCGATTAAAATTCCATCTAACGGCTCACTAATGCCAACATGCGATCGCCATTTTTTGCCTAACCTCAAGCCCATCAGCCATAAGCCAAAAATCGGCAAGGATTTGAGCAATTCCTCCATCAAGCCTGCCCCAAAAAACATGGCAATCAAAACACCAAAAAAACTTCCCTGACCCAACGGCAGTGTGCCTGGTAAGACTTTATAGAAAAACCACAGAAAAACTTGCAGAATTGGACTTCTCAAGATGACTGCGGTAAACAGTGCCGCCCCTAAAATCACCCACCATGGCTTAGATTTACCACAAAGTTGATAGATAAAATAATAAGCGGCAAGGCTGATATATACCGAAATCGTCAAGTTAAATAATTGTGGTTGCCCTAAAAAAGCAAACATCATCACGACAAAACCAACGGTCGCAATTCCGGGTAAGAGATAAACTTGCTGCCAGAGATTATTGCCTGTTGAAAAAATCGGTAATAACTTAGTAAGCGTCATCCGCGTAATCTGCGATCGCGGTCGCAAATTGAAATTAGTGGCTACAGCCTTTATAGGGTAGGCTTCTAACTCAAATATAAATTCTGGTCCATCATGACTTAGCTTGATTCGATCGCCATGCTTGAGTGGATAACAACTATATAAACGAATAGTGTTAATAAATGTGCCATTGGCGCTATCAAGATCACAGATTTCCCAGCCCGCAAAATTTTGTTTAGCGAAGATTGGACGAATCTCAGCGTGACGGCGCGATACCTCACTATAGATATTAATATCAATGGCAATTTCACAATTAGGATCGCGTCCTAAAGTGACTGAGCGATCGCCCAAATTTACAATGATTTTGCCGCGATCGCGCTCAGCAGAAATTTGGGTTAGAGAAGCGGTAGGCAGTAGGCAATCGTGCATAAGTCCATTGTATTAGTGAAGTGTGACGCTTCGCTAATACAAAATCTTCTCTATATCCAGTTCTGAGGCAGCAACAGCAAGTTGCGAAATATTACTCAGGTCATTAACATAAGGCAGAACTCCTAAAACAGGAATAGAAGTCAGCCTTGAAATCATCTGTGGCGGTGCAAGCTCTTCAATCTCCTCAGGAGCATAAACTTGTGAACAACTCAGGACAATTCCTTTCAGCTTGACCTTCTGTAAATTAGCCAGAGCCGCATTTGCGATCGCCTGAGAGATTGCTCCTAATCGCACAGGTACAACTAAGAGTGTCTCCAAAGCCCAATCTCGCGCTAAATCTGCCACGATATATTCATCAGTTATTGGTGAACCTAAGCCCCCTAAAGACTCAACTAATAAACATTCCTTTTGCTGTTGCAGTTTTTGGAACTGTTGCCAAATAAGGGCTAAATCAATTACTTTGCCTTCTTTATAAGCTGCAATCGCAGGAGCGATCGGCGTTTCAAAGTACAAGGGCGTAATTTCGGCAAGGGTCTGCGAAAGCGGAAAAGTTTGATTATAAAACTCGCGATCGCCTTTTCCTGATTGCAAAGGTTTATAAATTCCTAGCGATGTAGAAGATGTTGTTTGGGATATTGTTTGGAGTACAGTGCGATCGCGATAGGTTAACCAATAAGCTGCCAAAGATGCCGTTAGCACCGTCTTTCCTACACCTGTATCGCTACCAACAATTAATAAGGGTTTCATAGTTATGTGCTGCTTTAATTATAAAATCCTAGAACCTGTACTGTCCGCTTAGCGGACAGTACAGGTTCTAGTTTTGGTTTTTTAATTGTGCCGAAGTATTTAGAGGCAAGTCATGAATTGCCTCTACTTTAGTCGAAGATTCTAATCTAAGACTTTGAGAGACCATCGATCGCTAAATTTAGCTTTAAAACATTCACACCATCTTCACCAAAAATGCCAAGAAAACGATTATCGGTATTTTGTTGAATCAGTGTTTCTAGTTGACTAGGTTGGATTTTCCGAGATTGAGAAACCCTTTGAATTTGAGCTTTAGCCGACTCAGGAGTGATATGTGGATCGAGACTAGAGCCAGAGGTGTAGACCAGATCGGCGGTTGGAGTGATTCCTGCTGTTTTCAGTCGCGATAAATCTCCAGCGATCGCTTTGCTGGGGTCGGGATCAGACTTACCTTTGATCCGATCCAAGAGTGCAGGATTGCTAGGTGCAAAATTGCTAGCGCCTGAAACACCTGTTTTGAGAATGCCAGCATCATCTTTTTTGGGATCAGCGGTACTATAGCTAGTAGTACTGGGGCGACTGTTGAAATAGCGATCGCTAGTGAAAGGCTGACCAATCAGAGATGAACCAATAACTTGTCCTTGAGGATTACGAATCAAACTTCCATTTGCTTGATTTGTGAGGAAAGGTAATTGCGCGATCGCTAACATTGTAAATGGATAAATAACAGCCACAAGCAACCAGAGAACAAGGGTCGCCCGAATAGCTTTAGTAATTTCGCGAATTGGATTCATAGGTTTTAGATAGGGCTTAGAAAATTAAAACTTTTCGGGTTGGAACATGACAACAAATAGATAGATCGAGAAGCTGACAGTGACAATTCCTAAAAGTCCTAAGGCATACGCTTGAAACTTTGTGAAGCTATCAGCATTACCAGCATAGACAGCAGGTGCAATGATTAGATTTAGGCAAAGTCCTAGAAATAGATAGATAGGATATTTCTTTTTGGTGGAGATTTCCCAGAGACTTGTGAAGTCTGCGATCGGAAAATCACTGGAAGTATGAGTGAGAATTTTTTTCATGATTTTAGGTAATGGGCAGAAGAATATCAATGATTTTAATCGCGATAAATGGTGCGATCACGCCGCCTAGTCCGTAAATCAAGATATTACGCTGCAATAGCTGATCAGCAGTAAGTGGACGGAATTTGACTCCAGTTAAGGCAAGGGGAATTAGAGCCGGAATGATCAGCGCATTGTAAATTAAGGCGGAGAGAATTGCTGATTGTGGACTTTTTAGTCCCATAACATTTAACGCACCGATCCCTGAGGCAGCAAAGATAGTTGGGATAATCGCAAAGTATTTGGCAATATCATTGGCGATCGAAAAAGTGGTTAAGGCTCCACGCGTGATCAGCAGTTGCTTACCGATCGCTACCAAATCAATCAACTTAGTTGGATCAGAATCTAAATCCACCATGTTGGCAGCTTCTTTAGCGGCTTGAGTGCCAGAGTTCATGGCTACGCCTACGTTTGCTTGCGCTAGAGCGGGCGCGTCATTTGTGCCATCTCCTGTCATCGCGACCAGTTTGCCCTGAGCTTGTTCGCGGCGGATCACATCGATTTTGTCTTCAGGAGTTGCCTCCGCGATAAAGTCATCGACACCTGCTTCTTCTGCAATTACAGAAGCGGTAATCTGGTTGTCACCTGTGAGCATGATCGTGCGTACACCCATGCGGCGGAGTTGATCAAATCGCTCGCGCAATCCTGGCTTGACAATATCTTTGAGATAGATGACACCATATAAGTCGCCACCTTGGCAGATGCCCAATGGAGTACCGCCCAGCTTGGATACTTTTTCATAGGCGGCTTCAAATTCGGGTGGGACTTCGCCCGATCGCGATCGCACAAAACCACGAATCGCATCAACGGCTCCTTTACGAACTTCGATCTCGTTGGGGAGATCGGTTCCACTCATCCGCGTGCGTGCAGAGAACTCAATTCCTTTAGCAAGGTTACGATCAAAGTTGACGATCGCGCCTGATTGCTCGGCTAGCTGCACGATTGATTTACCCTCAGGAGTCTCGTCAAAAATACTGCCAGATAGCGCGATCGTGGCGACTTCGGCGAGCGTGTGTCCATTGACGGGGATGAATTCATCGGCTAAGCGATTGCCTAAGGTAATCGTGCCTGTTTTGTCGAGTACCAATGTATTGATATCACCGCAAGCTTCGACCGCGCGACCCGATGTGGCAATTACATTAAATTGGGCAACTCGATCCATCCCAGCAATGCCGATCGCACTCAATAAACCACCGATGGTCGTAGGAATCAACGCAACTACCAGGGAAATGAGAATCGCGATCGTGGTGGGCGTATTTGCATAATTAGCGATCGGTAAAATCGTAGCAACCACGATTAAAAATACTTGTGTAAGTACAGTCAGCAGTACTGTCAAAGCAATTTCGTTAGGAGTTTTTGTGCGTTCTGCACCTTCAACAAGGGCGATCATTCGATCAATGAATCCTTGTCCAGGGTCAGCCGTAATCTTGATTGTCAGTTCATCAGAGACAACACGCGTTCCACCTGTGACCGAACTAGCAATATCTGTCCCTGGTTGCTTGAGGACGGGAGCTGATTCTCCTGTGATTGCTGACTCATCGACTGAAGCGACACCGCCAACGACTTCACCATCAGAGGGAACCATTTCGCCAATCTTGACCTTGACTAAATCACCGCGCCGTAGCTCAGTCGAACTCACTTCTTGAATGGAGCCATCAGGCAAAACTTTGCGAGCAGCTGTATCCGATCGCGTAGTTCGTAATGAGTCAGCTTGAGCTTTACCACGACCTTCAGCGATCGCTTCAGCAAAGTTGGCAAATAGCACGGTCAAAAACAAAATAACTGTAATCAATCCATTGAGAAGACGCTCTTGACTAGGATCACCTTTGACAGTGCCAAATAAATTTGGATCAATAGTGACCAGCAAAGTAACCAGTGTGCCAACCCACACCATAAACATGACTGGATTGCGAACAGCAATGCGTGGATTGAGTTTGGCAAATGCGTCTTTAACAGCCCGTTGATACAGTCCCGCCATTGAGACTTTAGGCTTGTTTCTACGCGATTCACGGGGGCTACCAATAGCCTGCGTTTGTGAAGATGATGAATTATCGCTTGAATTATTGTTCATGGATTTTATTAGAGAACTCTTACTGCCATTTGTCCTAGAATACGAAGTGCGAAGATCATCCGCCCGCAGCTATTTTCGCAATCTGAAAACCTTCAGCGATCGCGCCTAGAGCTAGCACGGGGAGAAAAGTTAATGCGCCCATAATTAAAATTACGCCTGCCGTCACAGTGGTAAATAGCAAGGTATCCGTCCGCAATGTCCCTGTGGTCATCGCTACTGGCTGCTTGCGCGACATTCCATCTGCCAACAAAAGTAAGGCGATAATTGGTATATAGCGTCCACCTAATAAACTGATTGAAGTACTTAGGTTCCACCATAGTCCTGTCGGTGCAGGATAACTGTCAGCTAAACCCTCAAATCCAGAGCCATTGTTAGATGCGGCTGACGCATATTCATAAATTACTTGAGACAATCCATGAAAACCAGGGTTGCTGATACCTGCTAGCTGATCGGGAAATGCTAGAGCGATCGCCCCTGGAATGAGAATAAAAATCGGATGGATGAGCAGAATCAAAAAGCTGGTTAATACCACTTCATTTTTCTCGATCTTGCGTCCAAAAAATTCTGGAGTCCTGCCGACCATTAACCCAGTCACAAATACTGCCAAAATCGAATAAGCAAATAGATAGGCGGTTCCTGTTCCTTGTCCGCCCCAAATGATTTGCAAAAACATATTCGACAAAGTGATAAAGCCGCCATTTGGCATCAGTGAGTCATGCATGGAGTTGACGGCTCCAGTCATTGTGCCTGTGGTCGTCACGGCATACAAAGCCGACTGCGCCCAACCAAATCGCACTTCTTTTCCTTCGAGGTTAGGGCTTTGTCCACCGAGTAAGCTGCTGACCAGAGGATTACCTTGATACTCGCCAATCCCTGTGACGACAATAAACCCAACATAGATAATAAATACCATGCCGAACATCAGCCAAGCTTGCTTACGGTTATTAGCGATCGCTCCGTAAGTATGAATCAATGCTGTGGGAACAGCAATCATCGTCAAAATCTGAATCAAATTTGTGAATCCATTAGGATTCTCAAACGGATGCGCTGAGTTAATCGCAAAAAATCCGCCGCCATTTTCGCCAAGTTGTTTGATGATCTCAAAATGAGCGACTGGTCCAAGCGCGATCGCCTGACTGAGATTTGGGTCTTCCAGCGTTGGCACAATCATGGGAGCCGATAGAGTCTCTGGGATACCTGCGGCGATGAAGGCGATCGCACCGATAATGCTAATCGGTAATAAAATCCGCGTAATCGCTTGAGTCAAGTCTACATAAAAGTTTCCTAACGAGCGACCTGTTAGACCACGAATAAAAGCGATCGCGACAGCAATACCTGTCCCAGCTGAGGTAAAGAACATAAATCCTAACCCCAGCGTTTGTGTGAAATAACTGAATGTGGTTTCACCCGAATAATGCTGCTGGTTGGTATTCGTGATAAACGAAATCGTAGTATGCAACGTGGTATCCCAACTGGGTGCGCTCATCGCCGTTGGATTTAGTGGTAACACGCCCTGAAAATTGATGATTAAAATCAGCAGCACCGCCATTGTAAAATTGCTATACAAAATTGCCCGTGCATATTGCCAACCTGTCATTTGAGTCTTCGGCTGAATCCCACTGAGCTTAAAAATCAGTCCCTCAATTGGGTTCAGAACTTTGTCAAGTAATGTCTTTTGTCCTAAATACACGCGTGCGATGTAGTTGCCAAAGATCGGGGCGATCGCCACAATCAACACCAGCGTTATTCCTATTTGAATCCATCCTTGTAGCATGGTAGAGATTCTTACCTTTATATCGATGAAAATACAATGAAGTTTCGGAAAACTGCTCCTAACTGGCTAATCATCGAATATTTTTACTGATCTGACAAGGTATAACTTTATGTTTAGAACGGGCTTACTTACTTGTGTCTAGGTTCTAAGCTTGATAGAGATATATCTGTTTAGTCTGCGTTTAGAGTCTGTTTAGGCTTGAAAACTTTTTTGTGTAGCGACCTTAAAACCTAGAAGCCTGAGTTGCCCGTCTTGACCCACACTCTGATTTTAATTTTTAGTTACGCTGAGCTACTTGTCAGATTGTAGCGATACGCATGGCAATTCAGTCTAAAGTAAATGACAATGGTTTTTATGGATTTTTTAATTTCAATTTCAAATGATAAATAATCAAATAGATATCGCAAATTTAGACGAAAAGCCGCCGAAGTTACCATTGATCCAAATGTTTCGGATTGGCTTGTTTCAGATGGGTTTGGGGATTATGTCGTTGCTGATTGCAGGACTGCTCAATCGTCTGATGATTAATGAACTGACGATTCCTGCCACGCTTGCGGCAGGATTTATTGCCATGCCTCTGTTTGTATCACCCGCCAGAGTGTGGTTCGGACAAACTTCTGATGCCAAAACTATATTTGGAACTCATCGCTCAGGCTATGTCTGGATTGGGTCGGTGATATTTGCCGTAATTTCTTTCTTCCTGACACAAGTGATGTGGGAATTGGGGCGCAGTGTTCATGAAATCGGATGGAATGGGATCACTTACGGATGGGCGATCGCACTGGGAGCTATGTTTGCACTGTACGGAATGGCAGTTAGTTTAAGTTCCACTCCATTTGCAGCGCTATTAGTAGATATTTCTGATGAAGAGGAGCGCTCAAAATTAGTTGGTATTGTCTGGTCGATGCTGATGGTGGGAATTGTGATCGGTGCGATCGCCGTTTCCAAACTTTTACCCTGCACTGGTGCGCCACCCAGTGAAGTTTCGATTTATGCAAATAGCGATCGCCTTGCCCAGTTACAAAAAGCGATTAATTCTGTATTTACGATTATTCCAGCAGTAGTGGTTGGTCTGGCTTTTGCCGCGACCTATGGCATTGAGCAGAAGTATTCACGTTATAAATTGCGTGTCACTCAAAGTAATATTTTGAATGGAAGTAATGGTGCTGAAGAAAAGCTATCTCTGGGGCGTGCTTTGCGCGTATTAACAGCTAGCAAACAGACAGGGCTATTTTTCTCATTCTTATTAATGATGACGATCGGCATTTTTATGCAAGATGCGATTATGGAACCATTTGGCGGTGCAGTATTTGGCATGAGCATCTGTGCAACTACGCAACTTAATGCCGCTTTTGGCACAGGAACCTTAATTGGATTAAGCTCTTCAGGATTTTTAATCGTGCCTCGACTTGGTAAAGAAACCTCCACCAAATTAGGGTGCTATTTAGTTGCAGCTAGTTGCGCTTTGCTACTGATTTCAGGCTTTATCCAAAAAACTTGGGCGTTGCAAGCCGCCC
This sequence comes from Cyanobacteriota bacterium, assembly GCA_025356295.1. Taxonomy (GTDB): domain Bacteria; phylum Cyanobacteriota; class Cyanobacteriia; order Pseudanabaenales; family Pseudanabaenaceae; genus Pseudanabaena. The sequence continues at coordinate 17,849 of JANXUJ010000168.1, read as the reverse complement.
TCGCTCTATTTGGGTTTGCATCAGGCATCACGACTTCAGGCGCATTGAGTCTGATGCTCGACCTCACGGCTGCGGAAACTGCAGGGACATTTATCGGGGCTTGGGGACTCTCTCAAGCGATCGCAAGAGGTATCGCCACGCTCTCAGGCGGGATTGTACTGGATATTGGTAATAAAATATTCAACAGTTCGATTTATGCCTATAGTTTTGTATTTGTCTGCGAAGCTGCGGTGATGATTATTGCGGTAAGTTTACTAAGTCGCGTCAATGTGCAGGAATTTCGCACCGATGCCAAAAAGGCGATCGCAACTGTATTTGCCAACGAATTAGACTAAGGTGCAAATCCTCCTAAAGAATTGAAGTTTGCGGCGCTCTGACTAACGCGCATCGCTGATTGTGAAAAGACTTGGAAGGCTTTACGGATTTCACCATCGCTATTCGCAGGCGTGAGAATCCATTCATCTCTGATTCCCATTTCTTTAAATACTTGACGAAAATCGGTAGAGTTATCATCGATTCCCATTGCCGCGATGATGTGATTTTCCATTCGCAGTAAATCTTTAGCGATCGCCGCCACATCTCTCGCATTATGGCGCATCGAATGACAATCGTCACCGTCAGTAATGATCAGCGTCACGGTGCGAACTGGCACACCATTATCGGAAAACTCTTGAGATTTTGCCAACACAGTCCCTAATAGCACTACAGCTTGATCATAGAGGGGTGTGCCTTGATTGGGAGTATAGTTTTTGGTGTCCATGCGAGTTGCCTGGGCGATCGGGCAGTATGGATAGAGTACATTCCCATTCAAATAACGATTGTGAATCAGAATATTATCTTGTTGTTGCGAAGATGTGAGCGCATCAATCACCGAGTTATGCCCACCGCGCACAGCTTGAGCATTGCCAGCATACTGAATCGAGCCAGAATCATCAGGCATAATCGTCACTAATACGACTTCGCTAGACATCACATCATCGACATGAATACCAAGTCCCGCTTGGATTTGTGCGCCGAGGTCATAAACAGTGAGTGCTTGTAAAGATTCGTTGGAAAGAGTTCCATCATCTAAAGCAGATTGAAATAGATCGTTAATGTTAGTCATGGTGGTTAGTAATTGGTAAAATAGATTTTTAAGCGTGCCAAACAATCTTAAAAATTAAAGACTTAAAAATTAAAGAATAAAAATTAGAGAACTAGATTTGCCCAGTTTTCCATCGCATCAGTCGATTTTACTAAATGCATTCCTGCATCAGCAAAGCGCTGAAATGCTGCATCTGCTTGATCGGTGTAGTCTACGACATTGGGAACAACCACTGGCGAGGTGCAATCTTCAAGTAGATAGACCTTCTTGGCTAATTTAGGATCATGAGCTAGGATTTCGCTAAGTAAGTCTTGAATTGTCCATGCTACACAATGGCTCTTGGCTTGTCCTGCAATGATTACAGCATCAAATTCCAAGAGTCTTTGCAAAAAGCGTGTGTTCTTTTGCGCGATCGGTCTACCATCGGCTCCATCCATCACTTCAGGACGTAATACAGAATAATTCTCAGTGAGAGGATTGCCACCTTTAATCTCGAAATTAGTCTGACTATGACGCGCAATATTATGAAAGAACATTGCTTCTTCGACCGCAGAAACTAGCGCATGACCGATGCCACCAAGGATAGAGTGATATGCCCAAATCGTGAGCGGAAACTTGCCATCATCGCTAAGTTTCTGCACATAGTGCATAGCGTGACGCTGGATTGCCATATAGTTGCCTTTGGCAAGACTATAGGCGATCGCAGGATTTACTTTCCACTTGCCCTGTTGTACATCTTGCAAAGTGATCGATGTCGCATTAGCAATTGGATGTTCGCCTGCATCATTTACCCAAAAGATAGGATGGAAGATTTGCATGGCAGTGTGAGTATCCATTGTGGGGGCAATTTCGCTGATATGGTGCAAGTTGCGATAGATAAATTCACAGAGACGTACATTGTCATCGATCGCACCAGTACCAGATCGACCACCGACAAATAGCTCATGATCCGCGATACAAAAGGTATTCTGGACATCGATCGCCATCAGACAAATTTTCTTGCGATCCTTAGCAGCAGGTGAGATGCCATGTTGCTTTGCCCATGCTGCGGCTTGGTTAGCGCGATCTTGATAAGGAACGCGCCAGACCGATCCGACTTTGTGACGATCAAAGAAAGTAGGAATGGGAAGTTGAGTCAAAATTTGATTAGTCATTGTTGAAAGTCTCTTAATTTAGTTGTAATTGCAAAATCTTTTGTGAATTAATTACATATATTTCCTGTGAGCCGACCATTAGAGAACAGCCGCTATCAACATAGGGTTCAGTTTCTGAGAAGGTTTTTGTAGTCATAATCTGTCCATTCTGGACTTCGATTCTGACGATACCATCATCAGTGGGTGCGAAAAGCCAATCCGCGATCGCACTACATCCATGTAAATTAGATAACCATGCAAGATCGCCTTTAGGTGCAACAAGAGTAGCAACTAATTCACCAGTATCTCGCAATACAGAAACTCGATGGATGATTTTGCCTTGCTCGTGAGTTGCTGTAAAGAACCAGCAGAGTCGATCGCTAAAGACGCAATTCGCCTCAATTAGTTCACCGCAAATGGGTAGAATTTGGACGCGATCGCAAATACCCGCTCTTTTGGCATCAAAGGTAAAAGCCACACTGAGACTACCTGCGCGATAAAATCCGAAACCAAAACTCTCACCAATCCAGAACTGAGTTTGTCCTTCGAGAATGTCTCCAATATATTCATTACCGAGTTTGCCATCGCGCAATAGTTGTCCATTGTCGATCCAGTAGCGAGAGAAAGAATTAGCTCGAATTAGATCGGAGGCGATCGCATTCGGTGGTTGCCCTTGAGTGAGCATAACCGCTTTCCTTTGTACATTATTTTTTTTAGTAACGATTGTGGATTTTCCGAGAATCTCAAATTGAATATTTGCATCAAGTTCTCCTGACAGTAAAACTTCGCCATCTTCGCGTTTAAATTGACTGCGATCGTAATAGAGATAATAGAGAAAAGTATTTTGTAAAACTGCTTGTAAGATTACACCTTTCGTTTGGAAGATTTGCAAAACCTTACAGGTCTTGTCCTCTTCTCTCCTTATGAGAGGGGCTATAGTTGAGGGTGGACAAATTGGGCAAGTATTTCTTAAATGCTCAATTCCACATTGCCGACATTTTGTCCAGCGCATTGATTCGAGCAGTGATTGCGGAAAAGTACCCCGCCAATCATTTTCAAAACACTTATGAAAATGATCTAACAAATCATCAGAGAGAATTCGATAAGGAATCGCGGGTTTTGGATAGCGAACTTCAGAATGGAAAACGGTGATACGTTTTAATGGTCTAGCGCTGTGGGGAATGATCTCACTTGGTGATTTCGGTTTATACACGCCGCCATAGGGATCGACATAAAGTAAGCTCTGCATCAACATCACCGTGAAAGCATACCAGTCAGAATCAGGATTGTGAGAACTAATCAAAATCGGTTGATTAGCATTGCGATCGCATAGCAGCGGATCAACAAATCGCGCTGTGAAAACCTGACAAGGAAACTGTCCAAATTGAAAGGAATCTACATCAATGAGATGAACTTGATTTTGAGAAACTAACAAATTCAAATCGTTGAAATCGCCAATCGTGACATTTGCTTGATGGATTTTGGTAACTGTATCGAATAAATCCCGAAATAGTGTTGTCACAAATTGCGATGAAATGCCATTCGTGTGGCGATAAGTGCGATCGCTATATTTCAACAATGGAACCGTATTTTGCAAAAAAGGCATCGTATAACCGAGTATATTTGCTCCTTGCTTATCCAGCGCCAGAATTTCAGGCTTGATAACGCGAGATGGTAGATTTTGAGGAAAGACTCGTAACTTTTGCTGATGGATGGCTAATCTTGCTGTGGCAGCTTGTTGCTCTTGAGGCAGTAACTCATAATCAGGATGATCTGCGGGTTTAAATAGTTTGAGGACTTTCCCATTGCCGATATCATAAACATCAGCTTCGCCACCCTTGCCGATCGCTGCTTTAGGATTAAGCTTAATCCGCTTTTGATTGAGATAGACTTCCATAATTTTAAATCCTCCTTATCACAACCAAGGTTGTATCATCAGACAAAACGCCCGATCTCTTAACTAACTCACGCTTATTCCAATTAGGTTTTATTTCTTCGCGATTTAGCATCGTCAGCTTTCGCCGTATTGCATCAGAATTTTTGAAATAACGATCTTCTTGCCAAAATTGATTGACTTTTTCAACTTTAACTAAATCATCAATTCCATCGGTTGCAATTAAGATTGATTCCACTTCTAAAGTGGGCAAGCGATCGCGTATCTCAAAACTGACAGCATCAGGACAATACAAGCCATAAGCGAGATAGGGCGGAGCATTGTCTGGATAAACAGGAATTTGATTGAGTTCTCCATTTACCGCGATCACACCATCTCCCATTGAAAAAGTGACAGTTTCGCTAGGAGTCACCAACGTGCCTACAATTGTAAACAATAGATAATCATTTACAAATTCCATATCACCGTTGCAAAGTGCCACAAAATCTTTTAATTTCTGTAATAAGTTTATTTTTAGAGAATCCCAAAATTCAGGCTTAGATATTTCTGAATCTTGATTAAGCAGATTAGCGATCGCATCAGTCACCATTCGCGCTCCAAGTTTTGCGCCAACTTCGCTATGTTTCCCACTGCCACAGCCATCACAGACAACAGCCGCAATAAATCGCTCCTGAATTACAACCCGATAAGCATCCTGATTATTTTTGCTAGCAATAACATGGTTGCGCCCAATCATTGAACCACTCGCATATTCAAACTGATTGCCCAATTGAGAGCATAAATCGAGAATTTGCGGCGATTGCGGATTGAGAAGCTCAACTTGTTCTTGCATGATTGTATAGTGTATAAACTACACAAACTACTATAGTGTCATTTATACACTATGTCAACTATTACTGCCAAAGTTTTTCGCGATAAATCTATGTCTTACACTTATGAATACCCAAGACCTGCTCTCACCGTTGACTGTATCGTCTTTGGACTTGATGCTCAGCAAGACCTCAAAGTGATGCTGATTCAGCGAGATATCCCGCCATTTCAGGGACAATGGGCAATCCCAGGTGGATTCGTAAGGCTTGATGAAACTCTTGAAGCTGCGGCTCTGCGTGAATTGCAAGAAGAAACAGGGATTCATGATGTTTTTTTAGAACAACTTTATACTTTTGGTGACTTAGGGCGTGACCCGCGCGATCGCACAGTCACGGTCGCTTACTACGCACTGATCAATCTCGCCGAACAAAAAATCAAAGCAGCAACCGATGCACGAGATGCTAATTGGTTTTCGCTCTCAAAAATCCCTCAACTCGCTTTTGACCATGATCAAATTTTGCAAACAGCGATCGCCAGATTACGCAGTAAAATCCGCTATGAGCCAATCGGATTCGAGCTATTGCCAACAAAATTCACGCTGTCTCAACTGCAAAAACTATACGAAACCGTACTAGATCGCAATCTTGACAAACGCAATTTTCGTAAAAAAATCTTAAACATGGACTTACTCATTGACATCGGCGAAGTTGAGCATAATGTGTCCCATCGAGCCGCTAAACTCTATCAATTTGATGAGGCTAAATATGCACAGCTAAAACAGAATAGTTTTAATTTTGAAGTCTGAAATAGCGATCGCTATAAAACTTATAAAGTAGCGTGTGCGCTCTCAATTCCCTCTAGTTTATGGGTTTTATGGCTTAATATAGTATGGTCTACCCAATAATTCAAACTTTATGTATAAAAGGGAACTCAAGCTTCCAAGTCAATATAAAAACAACTTCTACGATGGTTCAATTTACGATCTTGTGTTTTTAGATTTAGAATGGTGTCGCGATTTTCATAAGGATGGATTAGTTGTTCAAAAGATTTTTGGTTATACACTTACTCGCATTTTAGAAGATAGCAACGAACAGTATATAAAAATTCAATTTATCGAATCAAGTACCCAAGAAAAGAAAATAATTCAAGATATATTAAATGACTTACAAAGCTTACAAAGCAAATATTTTATCGGATATGGATTATCAACTAGCGATATGTTTTGCTTGCGTGAAAGAATAGAGGCTCTTGATTTTATTCCTAAAGTCGAAAGTATTAAAGTCCTTGATTTGCAGAAAACAAGTCAGCACCCAGATTTAAATCAAGGCTTAAATAATCTATTTGCATATTTAGGGATTCCCATTTGCAAAAAAATTAAAGGATATTATGTTTTTCGGAATGGAATTAAAGTGTTACGTAAAGAAAAAGGATATGAAGCAGTTCTTAATGAAATCTATGAATATTGTTTAGAAGATGCCGAAAACTATTTTCATATTGTTACTAACTGGCAAACACAATTTCCGTTAGTTGATCGCCACAAACACCAGACTATTAACCTAAAAATCGATCCCCGATCAGAGCAACGCATCAGGTCGAGACGAGGGGCGGCTTTGCAAAGACCTTCTTAAATTAAGCGATCGCAAATAGCATAAACGCATTACTGGTCGTTTGCGCGGCCAAAGTAACTAACTCCACGTTGCGTAATTTTGCCACACTCTCAGCCACATGCAAAACATAAGCGGGTTCATTGCGTTTACCACGCTGCGGTACAGGTGCAAGAAATGGGCAGTCAGTCTCAACTAAAATGCGATCGCTCGGCACGATTTTTGCGGACTCATGTAAATCATGGGCATTCTTAAAAGTGACTACGCCGCTAAAACTGATATACATCCCCAAATCCACAAACCACTGTGTTTCTTCAGGATTGCCCGCCCAACAATGCATCACGCCGCGAATAGGCTGGTCAGGAGCCTCGGCATTAATCTCTTGCAAAACTTCACGAGTGAATATTGATGCTTCGCGAGAGTGGATAATCACTGGCAAATTTAGCGATCGCGCCGTCCTTAGTTGCGATTTGAACGCCGCAATTTGGTCAGTTTTACGATCTGACTTAAAAAAGTCTAAACCTGTCTCACCGATCGCCACAATACGGCGATCGCTAATCGCCAAAGATTTAATGCGATCGCCTATTTCAGGATTCCAACCCACCGTATTGAGATTTGTATCTAATGGATGCAAACCAACCGCAAAACTCACTTCAGGAAATCGATCTGCGATCGCTTGAATTTGCAAAAACTCATCAGGACTCACACAAGAATGTACGAGTCGTGTCACACCATTGCTGAGCCAGCGATCGCGTACTACATCAAGATCACTATGAAAGTCCTTGAAGTTGATATGCACATGTGTATCTACCAGTTTCATACATTCTTATGATGATTGAATTTATACTTAAAAACCTAGAAAAACAGCGAAAAAATACAACGCTTGTTTATGAAGTAGCATTAATTCTCTCGCTATTAGTTACTAATTAAAGAATCTCTTAAAATTAAGGGCTAAAATTTATCTTGAAAATCAGCTTTTAGACTATTAACTTAAGCTTTATCTAACTTAGAGATATTTACTTATTCTTCATTATCTTCAGACTGATCACTAGTCAACTGAATTAGATGAATATGCTTATATCCAAGCTTGATTTCAAACTCATCCCCCTCATGTAAACCCATTGAGCGTGTATAGGTAGAACCAATCACAATCTGACCATTTTTATGAACGCTAACTCGAAACGTAGGTTCGCGCCCACGTCCATCTTTATTCTGCTCAGGATTAATTGCAAACCCTCTAGCAGCAAGCACTGCCTCATAAAATTCTGTCAAATTAACGCGATCTACGCCGTCCTTACCACGAGTGAAATAACCACATTTTTTCGCTTGTTCGCGCTTAGGTAAGTTGTTTAGCTCTTTTGCCTTTTGAAGAAGAGCTTTTCCTGTTAAGGAAGTAGTTACAGTATCTGCCATAGGATTATCGGAAATTTCAGGTTTTTTAAATTAAAAATTTCTCTCTAAAACCAAGAGAAATTTTACAAGCTTTTGGATTTTAATCCATATTAAGATTGCTTACTTATTCTCGTACATTTTTAAACACATTGAACAAAATATTAGGATTTTTTTATTAGAATTTTTTAAATATCTTTAAATGTATTTTTAGACTTGCTGTAGCATTTAAAAATACATGAATAAAAATACATGAAAATTTCAAAAAATATTTCTAAAGCTAGCTACTCCTCAAGATATATAGTTACCATTCTAGTAACAACTACAAACATATTTGTTGCTAGAATTTCACATTAATTAAAACTAGGTGTCTTCACCCATATAGATGATTTCTCTTACATATAAATAACTCCACCGCAAGCGGACGGGGGGTATCAAATTCTTTACACCTGCTTTTAGTTATTGTTTTTTATTTGTAAGGAAAATCGTACTTAGCCGTTACAAGGCGATATTTGCCACTTTGAGGATCATCAATAGGTTTAAATTTGTAGTCTTTAACTGTCTCTCTGGCAATATTATCTAACTCTTTATCGCCGCTTGATTTCAAAAACTTAGCTTGTATCTCACCGTCTGGAGCGACGAGCCACATAAATGTCACCGAGCCGCTCTTTCTAGCAATATTTACGCCCTTCGGTGGTATCCATACCACTCCTTTTTCTCTATTAAGATCAGGATTTGACACCAATGCTTCGTCTGGGGCGACTTGGGTAGTTTTGATTAAATTTTTGGCAACAAGGTCGATAATTTGTTTGTCAGTTGTGTAAAGCGATGAAATGTTTCCGACCTCTTTTTCAGCACGACCTATAGTAGGAGAGTTGGGCAATGATGGGACACTTCCTGTAAATTTAGAGGCATCTCTAGCACTATTTATAGGTGGTGTGGGATCGGTTTTTACACCATTTTGAAATTCAGGCTTGATATTGCTGCTGTTATTTGCTGTCTTAGAGGATGAAGTGTTGTCGATTTGTCCAGAGTTGGTAAACCGAGGTGGCGGTGTAGCTGGAGTGACACGAGTTTGTGGTTTAACAAACTGCGGTGCGTCAATGTCACCTGAGTTTAATGGAGGGGCTTCTTCAAAATTATTCGTAACTGGGGGTAAATCTTCTAAACGGTCAAGGCTATTTAAATCTAATGAGCGTAATGAGGAGGTGTTTGGGAACGTATTGGTTGGGAAAGCACTGAGTTTGTTGGTTGAAGGTGTGACAAACAAGTTCTCAAAAAGTGACTTGTTCGACTTTGAGTTAGTTGTTTGCGACTTGGGTGGCAGTTTAATGACTGGAAGTGTGGAAACTGTTACTTCACGCGGCGTTTCTGCTTTTTTGAGCGGGCTAGGTGCGATGACACCAAAGGCAGCATGAATTCCCAGCGAACCGATTACGAATATCCAAAATGGATGCTTGATAATCAGACTGCCTGTTTTGCTGGCAAATTGACGCATGGAATTATTCGACATAGCTTTTTAGTTTTTTGTTTTGTTTACTACTTGCTACTTATTGCGATCGCGATGTGGCGATCGCTACCCGATTTCCAGCGATCGCTTTGAGTTCTGCTAGACGGTTAATCACTAATTTATAGGATACATTCGGATTTTCGGCACTAAGGACAACTGTACCTCGCGCCGAGTTGGTCAAAAAGCTACGCACTTCTTGCTCTAACTGTTGAGGAGATATCGCTTTTCCATCCGATAGCATTTGTCCCTCAGTATCTAAAGTGATTATAAATAAATCTTCGGGTTTCAGATCATTGGGGTTGCTGCTGTTGGTGCGATCGCGAATTGGCAAATCGATTCCAATCTGACTTGGGGTAGTTAAGGCGGCTGATATCAAGATAAAAAAGGCAAGAATCGAAAACACGACATCTAACAGAGCGGTTAGATTAATTTCTGCATTAGCCGATGCTTGGTGTTTTTTGCGAATTTTCATAAATTATGGTAACTATCAAATTTTAAAAAGCTCTACTTTGTAAAGCAGAGCTTTTTAGAAATAAGGCTTTTTAGAGGTTATTGCGGTTTTGTGTAATTTACTTCTACGACTGTATGCACGTTACCGCGAGGATTAAAGTCACCTTTGACATTAATTTTGAGAGGATCGCCAGCTTTGACAAAATCATCCATGATTTGATTGATTGATTCTTCATGGGAGATCGAGCGATCGCGATAGCTATTAATGTAAAGCTTAATTGCCTTTAGTTCGACTAGTACTTGATTTGGGGTGTAAGTAATATAAATTGTGGCAAAGTCGGGATAACCTGAAAATGGACACTTGCAAGTGTATTCAGGCAACGTAATTTGCACACTATAATCTCGACCAATCCGAGGATTTGGAAAAGTGGTTAGAGTTACTTCTGCGATCGCTTGATCGCCATACTTAACAGTCATGTCTGCTCTGGGATAAAAACTTATGTATTTGCTCTAAGTGGCTAAGCACAATTAAATATAAAACCCCAAAATCAGTACCGCCCGCGTAGCGGGCAGTACTGATTTTGGCTCTGTTTTTTAATTATGCTGAGGTACTTAGTGTTCTAGATTAACATTTACAAAGAAAAGGGGGCGCAAAGCGCCCCCTTTTCTTTATGATTTTATTTGACATTGTGGGGCTGGATTACACCATAACCACCATGATTGCGCTCATACACAACATTGATATCCCCTGTATTAGCGTTGCGAAAAACATAAAAATCATGATCGATTAACTCCAAATGCTCAAGTGCCTCATCAACCGACATCCCTGGCATCGCAAAATATTTGTTTCGCACAACTTGAGTTGGCAACTCAACCACGCGATCGCCATTGGGCAAAGGTAAAGGTGGTTGTTCCAACACTGCCACACTGGTTTTCACAGCGGCGCGATCGCTCTTGCGCTCCTTAAATTTTCGCAACTTTCGGGCAATCTTATCCGCAACTAGATCAATGCTGGCGTACAGATTCTCGGTCTTCTCTTCAGCCCGAATGATTGATCCATTGGCGTATACTGTCACTTCAGCTGACTGGCTAGAAGCGATCCGAGGATTACGCGCTACTGATAGATGGACATCGACCCCAGTGGTTAATGCTTGAAAATGTCCAACCGCTTTGTCGATCTTCTGCTCGACATATTCGCGGATAGCCTCAGTGACTTCAATATTCTTGCCTTGAATTACAAGTTTCATCTCTAATAACCTCGTTTCTATTTCCCAAATCAGCTATAAATAAATTTCAAAAGCGCAAGCTCGTTGTAATTACCCCACTCCGCCGAATAGCTGATTTGGCTATGAATTTACATTAACACTTTGCTGATATGAGTTACTAGGCTTTGATGCACTTCTTAACTTATTTAACTTACTTTAGGATTATTTAGAATTTCTCATGCATACAAGGTCGCAATTTGTCGCTTAGGATTGGCACTATACATATTAAAATCCATCGTAAGCTATTTAAAATCCATCGTAAGCTATTGACACAACGTAATATGAGGTTTGTATGAATTCGGCTGTGGAGTTATGGCAACGTTATCAAGACTGGCTCTACTATCATTCAGAGCTTGGTATTTATTTGGATGTCAGTCGGATCAAGTTCACTCCTGAATTTGTAACCCAAATACAATCTAAGTTTATCAAGGCTTTTGCGGACATGAAAGCTCTGGAGTTAGGCGCGATCGCTAATCCTGACGAGCAGCGTATGGTTGGACATTATTGGCTGCGATCGCCTGAACTCGCTCCCACTGAAGAATTGCATAAAGACATTACAGAGACACTTGACCGCCTCGAAGACTTCACAAAAAAAGTTCATGCAGGAATCATTCATCCACCGACTGCACCACGCTTTACGGATATTTTATCGATTGGCATCGGTGGTTCGGCGCTAGGGCCGCAGTTTGTGGCTCAGTGTTTTGCTAAAGCTGATGTTCCGCTTAAAATCAGTTTTATTGATAACTCTGATCCTGATGGCATCGACTTAGTGTTTGATCTGTTAGGCGATCGCCTCAGTACGACATTGGTATTGGTGATTTCTAAGTCGGGCGGCACTCCTGAAGCGTCTAATGGCATGAAAGAAGCTGAATTTTTCTTTCAGAAAGCAGGTTTAGACTTCGCGAAACATGCGATCGCGGTTACAGGTGTCGGTAGTGTGTTGGAGAAATACGCGATCGCCAATAATTGGTTAGATAAGTTCCCGATGTACGACTGGATCGGCGGGCGCACTTCTGAACTCTCAGCAGTTGGCTTGTTACCTGCGGCTTTGCAAGGTATTGATATCCGTGAAATGTTACGCGGCGCAAAGGTAATGGATGCCGCCACGCGTATCGAAGATATTCGTCAAAATCCAGCCGCTTTACTAGCGATGTCATGGTATTTTGCGACCAATGGTAAAGGTGAAAAAGACATGGTGGTCTTGCCATATAAAGATCGACTTCTATTATTTAGTCGCTATCTGCAACAACTGGTAATGGAATCACTCGGCAAAGAAAAAGACCTCGATGGCAACACTGTCTATCAAGGGATCGCCGTTTATGGCAACAAAGGCTCCACCGATCAACATGCCTATGTGCAGCAACTCCGCGAAGGCGTACCCAACTTTTTCGCCACCTTTATCGAAGTTCTCCAAGACTCAGCCAGACCACATCCTGAAGTGGAAGCAGGCGTAGTCACGGGAGATTATCTATTAGGTTTCTTACAAGGCACTCGCAGCGCACTTTATGAGAATGGAAGAGACTCGATTACGGTGACAATTCCCGTTGTCTCTGAAGTTACAGTTGGTGCATTAATCGCCCTATATGAGCGCGCAGTTAGTTTCTATGCATCGCTAGTCAACATCAATGCCTATCATCAACCCGGTGTCGAAGCGGGCAAAAAAGCTGGTGCAGAAGTACTCACTTTACAAAAGCAGCTGATTGCCGTACTGAAGTCATCTAAGGTATCTCTTTCATTAGAAGAAGTTGCCCTTAAAATAGATGCACCCAATCAGATTGAAGCTCTATATCATGTCGCTCGTCATCTTCATGCTAATTGTAAAATTCTGTTTGAAGGCGATCTATCTAAACCGACAACTTTAAAAATGATGTTAATCGATTAAGTACCTATAACGTTTCCCAGCCTACAGGTTTGTCTCTCCGCCGAAGGCGGAGAGACAAACCGCTACATACATACTTAAAAAAAGTTAAAAAACTAAATCAATTTCGAGTTTTTTAAGATCGATCGCGTATATCTTATATCCTGATATCTCAGAAGTTGAGATCGCTAATAAATTAGTGTCAAGTGGGGCGATCGCCGTAACTTCACCATCAATAATTAGATTACTAATATTATTGCCGCGCAAATCTAACAAAATCAAAATAGTTTGGAATTGATTGTAATTAGCCGTAATGGCATATCCCCAAAGTGTTGCGGTCATGATCAAGGCTTCATATTCTAAACATATCCGCGCCAACCGATAGGGTTTGAGATCAAGCAAAAATATATTTTGATGATTACCTGCTTCGCGCGCAAGTATGCGATCGCAAGTAAAAGTGGCGATCGCCGCATCGATCGGGATGGGTAGAGCTAACTTATACATAATATTGCCACGCCTCGAAATCACGATCGCCCGACTTTCATTAGTCTCTGGCTTATTGGTGATCGCAACTAAATGATGCCTGTCAAAAGCAACAAGGCAATTTAAGGCTCTAGTCGCGAACTCCAAGCGCATTAACTTTCCATAAACTAAATTGCGTATTTCTAATTTCTTCCCATTTGAGACAGCCAACCAATCGCCTTGAGGAGAAATTGTCCATTTAAAAGGCTGTGCTGATTGATATAAAGATTTAGGTTTTCCATTCAAAAACTGATATACTCCCTTGCCAGCCAAGACAAACAAAGTTTGTCTTACAAAAGCGATCTCCTCAATTTTATATTCAGAATTAGCAATTCTTTCGTCTTGATCGAGCATCAAATCATGCTGATCTAAATAAAAGGCAGATGCACTATATAACCTAGATGAGAATAACCCAGATGAGAAATTAGACGTTTCCGCACCCGCCAAGCCAATAACTTTATCAGGTACGACTTTCTGAGAAAAATATATAGCTTTCTTGGAAAAGGCGACATTAGCGCAACTTTCTGCATTAGCGCCCATTTTGATCTGACTAAAATCTTGATCACGAATTGTCGCTAACAAATCTAGTCGCATTGCCTGCGCGGAGGCATATCTTCGCTTAGGTAGTTTTTCTAGCGATCGCGCAATGATAACTTGTAGCGATCGCGGCAAAGTACTGGGAATAATTACGCGTTGATTTAAATGAGCATTCATCAACTCAGTTGGCATCCCTGAAAAAGGACGATGACCAACTAAAAGCTCATATAAAATAATTCCAACTGCATAAATATCTGAAGCTACGGAAAACTGACCATAAAACCGTTCAGGAGCCATGTAACCCGGAGAACCCGTATTACTGCTTCCTTCAGATCGAACTTCTTGACTAAGACGAGCAATCCCAAAATCTGAAATTTTGGCAAGCCAGCCCTTAGCCATAATCTTGAGCAAGATATTTTCAGGCTTGATATCACAATGAATGATATTTGCCGCATGGGCATTTTCTAACCCCAGCAAAATATCATTTACTAATTCAAAGCATTGCTGCACTGATAGGGTCTTGGTCGAGTTCATTAAATCTCGTAATGTCCCACCCTCGCAGTAGTCCATCACTAGATAGCGATAATTCTGACCATGCATTTGATGATGGACAAGCGCCGTACAAACAACAATATTCTCATGCTGTAAAGTCAACAAAAATCGTAATTCTCTCAACAGCTTACTGGTCGAAAATCGCTTGTGTTCAAGCTCTTTAAGTGCAACCAACTTACCCGTATCTCGCATCCGCGCACACAAAACCTTGCCAAATTGTCCCCTGCCAACTAAGCCCAATATCCGATATTTAGAGAACTGAGAAGTGGATTTTTCATTCATATGCGCCAAATCAAGCCTCAAAAAATTCAGCATCTTGTCAGCATTTTGGAGAAGTGCGATCGCATTGCGAACCATCGCTTACTCAAAACAGCCTAACCAGAACCCATATTAACTTTAACAATACTTGCTGAAACCCTTCTTGAAACCACGACCTGCAACTATGGCACTTAACATTTCGTTGCAAAACAACTAGAGAGAAGTCCAAGTATTATCGATATCATGGTAAGAAGTTATATATAAAACGTAATATTTCTCAGCTAAATCGTTAATTCTAATTATTAGTCAAATTTATGAGTCAAGCTTCCGCCGATGTCCCTAGCATGGGTCGCCGTCAATTTATGAACCTAATCTTAGGAGGTTCTGCTGCTGTTACATCACTTGCGGCAATTTATCCTGTTGCCGCATATTTTGTTCCTCCATCCCGAGGAGGTGCAGGTGGTGGAGTTGCGGCAAAAGACGCTCTTGGTAATGATGTGATTGCCTCAGCATTTTTGGCAAGTCATCAAGCAGGCGATCGCGAACTTGCTCAAGGACTCAAAGGTGACCCCACCTACATCGTTGTTACTGACAACAAAGAAATTGCTTCATACGGACTAAATGCAGTTTGCACACACCTCGGTTGCGTTGTGCCTTGGAATGTCGCTGAAAATAAGTTCATGTGTCCTTGTCATGGCTCTCAGTATAACAACGAAGGTAAAGTCGTGCGTGGACCTGCACCACTATCGCTCGCTCTTGCTCACATCACAATTACCGATGACGTTGTGCAGTTTAGCACTTGGACCGAAACTGACTTCCGCACCAATGAAGCACCTTGGTGGTCTTAAAGTCTTCGCAAATCCCTCTTAACTGGTTACCCCTATTAACTGGTTACAAAGTTGTCGAAAATTATATTTGAACTATCCATATCCATCCATATTCATGAAAAAAGCTTTATTCCATGCTAATCGCTTGCTTGTAGGAGTCAGCCTATGTATCCTCACCAGCTTGGCTTTACTATTTAGTAACAGTCAATCGGCTCAAGCCTATCCTTATTACGCCCAAGAAGCGTACAAAAATCCTCGTGAAGCCACAGGGCGGATTGTCTGTGCTAACTGTCACCTTGCTCAAAAGGGAATCGAACTAGAACTACCTCAAGCAGTGAAGCCAGACTCTGTATTTGAAGCAGTTGTCAAACTTCCTTATGACCACACTAAACAGCAAGTGACTGCTGATGGTAGCAAAGCAGGTTTGAATGTTGGAGCCGTTTTGGTATTGCCTGAAGGTTTCAAGATCGCGCCTGAAGATCGCTTGTCTGAAGAGCTAAAAGAAAAAACCAAAGATATTTATTACCAACCCTACAGCGATACTCAAGAAAATATCGTTTTAGTGGGACCAATATCTGGTGATGATTATTCGGAAATTGTTTTCCCTGTGCTTTCTCCTGATCCTTCTAAAGACAAGAATATTCACTTCTTGAAATATGCTGTCCATGCAGGTGGCAACCGTGGTCGTGGTCAAATCTATCCCACTGGTGAAAAGAGCAACAACAATGAATACTTTTCTCCTGTTTCTGGTCTAGTCACGCAAATCAGCCCCATAACACCTAACGAAGATGAAGGTATCTATGGTGGTTATGAAATTTCGATCCAAACCACAGATGGCAGCATTGCTGTTGAGAAGGTTCCTGCAGGTGCGACCCTAGTTGTTGAACCAGGTAGCGAAGTCACGGTTGGAGCGGCTCTGACGACAAACCCTAATGTTGGTGGTTTTGGTCAGCATGATGGCGAAATTGTCCTTCAAGACCCTCGCCGTATTCAGTGGTTGCTAGCATTTTTTGCATCAGTAATCGTTACCCAAATTTTGTTGGTACTGAAGAAAAAACAAGTCGAAAAAGTCCAAGCTGCCGAAATGAATTTCTAACAAGTTCTATCAATAAAAAAGAAGCTCCCAACGGGAGCTTCTTTTTTATTGATTAATGCGGAACGGGGGACTTGAACCCCCAAGTCTTGCAACACATGTACCTGAAACATGCGCGTCTACCAATTCCGCCAGTTCCGCGTGGTATTTAGCTAGTAGAAGCTATAAATAACTCTTACTGGCAGTTACTAAGTCTCCTGTAAAGATCGCACAATGTCAATCGTCTGCGTCAATCGTCTGCGTCAATCGTCCGCTTTTAATTTGTCACTGGCATCTCATAATCTACAGTAAGACGATGGGAATACCGATCTATGAAGCTAGCAATTTTTCCTATAATCTTGTATCTTAGGATTGTAACAACGAAGACTGAACTAAAACACTGAATTAAAACTATGACACTGCGTTTAGGCGATACTGTACCTGATTTTACTCAAGACTCCACCGAAGGAATAGTTAAGTTTCATGAGTGGATTGGCGATAGCTGGGCAATTTTATTTTCTCATCCTAAAGATTTCACTCCTGTTTGCACGACTGAGCTGGGGACTGTTGCCAAACTCAAAGGCGAATTTGATAAGCGTAATGTCAAAGCGATCGCATTGAGCGTTGATGGCGTTGAGTCTCACAAAGGCTGGGTCGGCGACATCGAAGAAACTCAAGGTGCAACTCTCAACTATCCAATCCTTGCTGATGAAGACAAAAAAGTCTCCGAACTTTATGACATGATTCATCCTAACTCAGCTACAGGCAATACATTGACTGTGCGATCGGTGTTTATCATTGACTCCAACAAAAAACTTCGTCTTAGCTTGACCTATCCAGCTAGCACAGGTCGTAACTTTGACGAAATCTTGCGCGTGATTGACTCATTGCAGCTGACCGACAACTACAGTGTCGCCACACCTGCTAACTGGAAAGATGGCGGTGATTGTGTAATTGTCCCTTCAGTTTCTAACGAAGAAGCAAAGGTCAAATTTCCTAAAGGTTTCAATCCGATCAAGCCTTACTTACGCATGACTCCTCAGCCCAACAAATAGTCAGCAGATAGTAGATGCAAACAAGGGGC
>JANXUJ010000152.1 GCA_025356295.1 Cyanobacteriota bacterium | reverse complement strand
TACAACAAAGAACACAGCCAAAAACTTATCGAGTATTTTCGTGGTTTGTCATTGAATTCAAAACAAAATTGGCATGGGGGAACACTTAGTTCAGCATTGGTAGATCAGCTCGGATCTGCTTCTTCGCTAATTGCTGCTGGTCTTCAAGTTGGTCAACTATTTCGAGTTGTAGGACCGCCCCATCTAATTTCAGGAATCGCAGCAGGTACACATACGATGTTGCAAAGCACAGGTGGTTTTTTAGGAAGTGTGAAAGCAGTTGGTGCTAGCGGTATTGTTGGAAATCTCCGATTTGCTCAAGCTGCCATGCTTCCGATCATGGCTCCTGTAATTGCATATCAAATACTTCATGCAATTGTTGGTACTCAACAACTCAATCAAATTAATCAACGTTTAGATAAGATTCAACGTGTCTTAGAAAGGCTGCATGTTCGCCAAGAGGCAACAGTTTTAGGAGAAATTTACTATGCATTAAATGTGTTGAATGACATTATTGGGGAACGAATGCAAACGGGTAAATTTACTGAAGATATGTGCATTCGCTTAGCTTTAGTAGAAAAAAGTGTTTTATCGCTATTAGAACGGGATCGCATTTTGGTTGAATACTTTCAACAAAAAGCTAAGAATATTAAGGACTCTAAGAAACATAAACCTCGACATAGTGCTCGATACATGGCAGATCTATTACATGAGGAAGGTCCACAAGCTATCCATGATATGCATTGTCTAGTAGGTTTAATTGCTTCTGATTTAAAGGTGGAACAGGCTCGATTACTGATAGCTATGCAAAATAATCCTGCTGATGTGGGCAGACGGCAAGAACGGATAAGTACCAAAATGGAGGCATATTCTAACGCTATTAGCGATTTACCTTCAGTAGAAGAACTAAAGGATTATGCCTTTAAATGTCTTGAAGCAATGTCGTGGTGGTCACGCCATATTTTCTATCGTGGTACGGCAGATAAAGTGATGCAAATTAATAACTTAGATATTAAGGATGTTGAAGTTCAACCTGAAGTGTTAAACCCTAGCCTTAGCGGATACGTTTTCTGGAAAGATGACCAAGGTACTCATGTATTAGCCATGTCAGGTGAGGACTTGAAGTTACAAGTTGACCTAACAGTAAATAAATTACTCGAAGTGGGACACGAAACTCAACTTCGGCTACCAAAGACTCAAGAAATTTTGCAAGTTCGTATTGAAGAGGAGATTGAACCAAAAATATGGCGGGGAGTCGCAAACACGCGAGGTATTGATGAAGAGGTAATTATCCGATATAGGAAGAAGTAGTATGACAGACGATCGCGAGTTATTTGTACATAAGGAATGGTTGGGGCTGATTCAGCCTGTGGGGTTGGTGGTGACGGCGCGATCGCTTGCTAGGGCAGAAGCAATGCCAGATCGGGCGGATGGCACAAGGTTACAGCCGATTTTGCGAGAATTACTGGATAAAGATGGAGGGCTGTCGGATTTACGGGCTTTGATGGAGCAGGTTCTGGAGTGGGATGCTCAGGATTTGGTGGCTGCGCCTGACGGGGTTGAGTATTATTTAGAGAACTATGGCGAGACTTTGAAGCCTAGCTATGCTGTGCCAAATCCAGATGGGGAAGGCTGGTTGATGTTGGTGCAGGAAGTGGAGGCAGGAACGGGGCTAGATGATAAGGCTAGTTCACAGGGGTGGGAGGCGACACCGCAGCAAAAGTTTGAAAGGCTATTACGGGGGCAAAAAGTCCCTATGGGATTGCTGACTAATGGTAAGGAATTACGGTTAGTCTATGCACCAGAGGGTGAGTCTTCGGGACATTTGACTTTTCCCCTCGCGGCGATGGCGGAAGTGGCGGGGCGATCGCTACTCAGTGCTTTTTATATGCTGCTGTCAAGTTATCGCGTCTTTCAGGCAAATGTGATGGGGGACGATCGCCGCCTATGCAAAATCCTTGAGAATAGCCGTCTGTCACAAAATGAGGTATCTGAGCGCTTAGCCGATCAGGTTTTGGATGCTCTATGGGAATTGTTAGCAGGGTTTCAAGCTGCGGATGCTGCCGTCAATGGCAAAATCTTAACTCCCCTCGTCCTTGAAGGGAAAGGAGAAGAGGGCAATCAACATATTTATGGCGGACTGGTGACGGTTTTGATGCGGTTGGTGTTTTTGCTGTATGCCGAAGAGCGGGACGTGATGCCTGATGATGCGATGTATCAGGGTAACTATGCGGTGACGGGACTTTATGACAGATTGCGGGATGATGCCAGTAACTATCCTGACACGATGGAGCAGCGTTTTGGTGCTTGGGCTTGGTTGTTGAGTTTGTTTCGTCTTGTCTATGATGGTGGTGGGGCGACTGAGGACTATTTACCCGCTAGACATGGGCAGTTGTTTGATCCTGATGCTTATCCATTTCTAGAAGGGCATGGTGAGGGTGTTCCCCGTGTGTCTGATGGGAAGATTTTTCGGGTTTTAGATAAATTATTGATTTTGGAAGGCGATCGCCTGTCCTATCGATCTCTAGATGTAGAAAATATTGGCTCAGTCTATGAGGGGATCATGGGCTATCGGGTGGAACGTGCGGAGAGAGTGTCCCTCGGCGTGACTAGCAAGCCGAAAGGCTCGAAGATTTCGACAACGGTTGTGATTGATATACAGACTTTGTTGGCGGCGAAGGGGAGCGATCGCGCTGGTTTGTTAAAGACTTGGGCGAATTGTGAGGTGACGGGAAATGCTTTAAAGGAACTGAAGGAGGCGCAGACTTTAGAGGGAATTGCGGCGGCTCTGGGGCGCAAGGTGTCGCATCGGACGGAAAATCTTTTGGCGGTGGGGGCTTTGTATTTGCAACCAACGGAGGAACGGCGGCGCAGTGGTTCGCACTATACACCGCGTAAGTTGACGCAAAAGGTGGTGAAGACGACCTTAGAGCCAATTATTGAGAGTTTGGGTAAAGATTACAGTGCGGAACAGATTCTCAATTTAAAAGTATGCGATCCTGCGATGGGTTCGGGTGCGTTTTTAGTAGAGGCTTGTCGGCAATTGGCGGACTTGGTGGATGAGGCATGGCAGCGAGACGGAATGTCGCCAGATTTGCCCAAGGATGAAGAATCAATTTTAATCGCACGGCGTTTGGTGGCGCAGCGTTGCATTTATGGTGTGGATAAGAATCCTTTCGCGGTGAATTTGGCGAAGTTGTCGCTGTGGCTAGCAACTTTAGCAAAAAATTATCCTTTTACCTTTATTGACCATGCTTTGAAATGTGGCGATTCGTTGGTGGGTTTGACTAGCCGCGAGATTGGGGCGTTTGAGAGCAATACGCAACTGTCCCTATTTCGCCCGATCGCCGATCGCGTTAAGGATGTGGTCAGCAAGCGTTTAGAGATTCAGTCACAGGATACGCTCAGTGATGCCGATGCGGATCTGAAGAAAGAGAAGTTAGATGCGATCGATGCGGATTTGTCACCGAGTCGGCGGGCGGCGGATGCTAAAATTGCGGCGTTTTTTGATGGTAAAAATGCGAAGGATCGGACTAATCGGGAGCAGGAATATAAGCAACTATTAGCCCAAGGGACTAAGGAAGAATTAGAGAAGTTATCCCAAAATTTACGCAGTGGCGATCGCGGCATCGTTCCCTTTAACTGGGAAATCGAATTTCCCGAAGTCTTTACTCTCGCCCTCAAAGGGAGAGGGGCTGGGGATGAGGGTGGTTTTGATGTGATCGTTGGTAATCCGCCTTTTGCTGGCAAAAATACAACGATTGGCGGTCATGCCGAGGGTTATTTGGATTGGCTGAAAGAGGTTTATCCCGAATCTCACGGTAATTCAGATTTAGTGGCGTATTTTTTCCGTAGGGCGTTTACTTTGTTGCGTCAGGGTGGAACTTTGGGCTTAGTGGCGACAAATACGATCGCACAGGGTGACACGCGATCGACGGGGTTACGCTATATCTGTTTGCATGGCGGTACGATTTATAATGCAACTAGGCGGCATAAGTGGGAAGGTGCGGCGGCGGTGGTTGTGAGCTTGATTCATATTATTAAGGCAACTTATTAATTTTTTGTTTCTGGGTTCTTTATTTCGGAGTACAAATTTATGATTGTTTTAACTGCAACTTGCAAAAATGGCGCGATCGCTTTAAATCATCCTTTGCCTAATGAGCTAGAGGGCAAAGAAATACAGATTTTTATTCAGGAAGTGTCTAAATTGGCTAAGGTCGATCGCCGTGCATTTATGGGTTTGCCGATTGCTGAACGTCGGCAGATTCTTGCTCAACAAGCTGAGGCAATGGTTGAACATTATCAGCAGGATTTGACATGGCAAGACTGGACAAGCTTTGGTTTAGAGGCAGATCGAGATTTAGAGGTAAAGACTACAACCAGTAAAGTAAATCCTAAGTTTTATGGCTGTATTGATGATGATACTTTTGTCAGACATCCGCAAGGCAATCACCATGACTAAGAATAAGGATAATCGTAAAAAATTAGAGGGACAGTATCGCGCCCTCGAAGAACATTTACAGAAAATTGCTAATGAAAAAAGCAAACCCAGTGAAATGATTGATCAAGGTTTAATCGCGCATTGGGAAAAAACTGTAGCTAATTGCCGTCAAAACATTGCCAAACTAGAAAGGAGACTAAATCAATGACTTCTGCATATAAGCACCCTCTTGAGAGATTGGATATATTTGTTAAGGAATATAAGGAAAGGTTGGAGCAAGCGTTAAGCGCGATCGCTGTTATCGAAAAAGCGGATATTGAATCAGAAGATTTCTCCCAAGCTTTGGCAGATCTCCATGTTTGCGCGACTGTGATTGAGCCTTATTCTGAAGGTTTGGTTGAGGCGATCGATCAATTTACAGAGGATAGACCAGAATGACCTACAAACCAAAGTTTATTTTAGATGGGAAACCCGTCGATAAGATTACGGCTTTTTTGTTTCATGCGGGGGGACATGAAGACCCGAAACCCTTGGTAGCTAATGCGGGTAAGAGTTTTATTGGTAGCTATGTGTTAGGAATGGGATTTACCTTTGATGATTCTAATCCTGATGTGACAAGTATCGAAGAAATGCACCGTTTGATCGAGAAAGATCCTAAAAATGCAGAGCGAATCTTTCCTTATATCGGTGGTGAAGAAGTAAATAGCAGTCCGACTCATGCCCATCATCGCTATGTGATTAATTTTGGTGAGATGACGGAAGATGAGGCTCGGCAGTATCCTGATTTGATCAAGATTGTTGAAGAAAAGGTTAAGCCTGAAAGATTAAAAGTAAAAGATAAAGGAGCAAAAGAGAAATGGTGGCTATTTATCAGATCTAGACCTGAGTTGATGCAAGCGATCGCCCACTGCGATCGAGTATTGGTTATCTCTCGTGTAGCACAACATTGGGGATTTACGTTTTTACCTAAAGCAATAGTTTATTCGGATTCTCTTGTTGTAATTGCTAATTCAGAATATTCATCATTAAGTATTTTGCAATCGAGACTACATGAGCTTTGGTCTAGATTCTTTGGTTCATCTTTAGAAGAAAGATTTCGTTATACTCCCTCAGATTGCTTTGAAACATTCCCATTCCCAACAAACTGGGAAAACAACCCACAACTAGAAGCGATCGGCAAAGAATATTACGAATACCGCGCTCAGTTGATGATCGCCAACAATCAAGGACTCACCGCCACCTATAACCGTTTCCATGACCCCGATGAATACGATCAAGCCATACTCAAACTAAGAGAACTCCATAATCAAATGGATCGCGCCGTCCTCGATGCTTACGGTTGGACAGACCTTCAGCCCACCTGTGAGTTTTTGCTCGATTATGAAGACGAAGAAGAAGCCACCGACGAAAGCACCAACAAACGACAAAAGAAAAAGCCCTATCGTCATCGTTGGGCAGACGACATCCGCGATGAAGTTCTAGCGCGACTCCTTGCCCTCAATGAAGAACGCTATCAGGAAGAACTGCTGCGGGGAGACAGGGCAGAAGGCAAAAGTAAAAAGGTAAAAGGAAAAACCAAGAGTAAGCAACCTGCGGCGAATAATCTGGAGTTGCCCTTTGCTTGAGTTTTTCATCTCAAGTTGTAACTTATACTTAAATTATCTAACTATCAAATCAATAGAGCTTATCCAAATCAATAGAGCTTATCAAATATGCACAGTATTAGAATGCGATCGAAAGTTGGCAAGACTGGACAAGCTCTAGCCTAGAAACAGATTATAATTTCTACTATTCGACTCAGGAGCAATAACAATGAAACGCTCAGAGCTATTAAGCCGAATTTCTATAAATCCTAATATTTGCTTTGGTAAGCCCTGTATACGCGGGCATCGTATTTGGGTATCCCTAATTCTTGATTTTCTAGCTAGTGGTATGACCATTCCCGAGCTCATTGATGAATATCCGCAACTACAACCAGAAGATATTTATGCTTGTATTGCCTATGGTGCGGAAATGTCACGCGATCGCTATATCGAAATTCCCATCGAGCAACCTGCATAAAATTTAAGCTAGATGAGAACATTGGTCAACGGGGGATTAACCAGCTAAAACAAGCAGGTCATGATGTCTCTACAGTTTTAGAACAAGGCTTAACTTCTGCAACTGACCCCACTGTAATTGCCGTTTGTCAATCGGAGCAACGCTGCTTAGTAACCCTCGATCTTGATTTTAGCAATCCTTTACAATTCAATCCTTCAGAATATAGTGACATTGCCGTTTTACGACTTCCACCAAGGGCAAATCCTCAAGACTTAAACGATGCGATCCAGACTTTAATTGGTGGGTTGGAACGAGAAGAGATCACTGGTAATTTGTGGATTATTCAGCGTGGACGGATTCGTATTTATCAACAGAATAATTGATTGAATTTCATAAACTACTATGACATCAACCTCCGCCGAAGTGCGATCGCCTTGCAGGGTAGTCACTGTTTCGTTTATTGCGTTTGATCTGCTAAACCATGCTAAAGTTTAAGAACAATTCCAGCGATTTCCAATAATCTCATAATAAACTTGTTTCAACGATCTGAGGTGATCCAATGGTTGTCCTAAACCAGTCTCTACATCTTCCCACCGAAGAAGAAACCGAAATTTCTAAAGAAAGTAGCCGTATCCTTGCATCGCACATTAGCGAAGGTGTCCGTCACCTCAAAATCGTAGAAGCGGATGGTAGCGAAGCAGCAGCCACAATCCCCGCCGCCGCCTATCGCCTCTTGATAGACATCCTCACCCAAATGTCCCAAGGCAACGCCGTTACAGTTATCCCCATCCATGCCGAACTTACCACCCAAGAAGCCGCAGATTTAATCAACGTCTCGCGCCCATTCCTGATCAAGCAATTAGAAGAAGGCATCATTCCCTATCACAAAGTCGGTAAACATCGCCGCATCCGCTTTGCTGACTTAATGACATATAAAACAAATATTGATGCTGCTAGAAGCAAAGTTTTAGATGAATTGGTTGAAGAATCGCAAAAATTAGGATTTTATGATTAATGGCTAGTCAACTCATTATTTTGTATGACGCTTGCGTTCTTTATCCTGCACCATTGCGAGATCTATTAGTTCAGATTGCAACTTCTGATATTTGCAAAGCACGATGGACTAATTTAATTCACGATGAATGGATACGCAATGTCCTGAAAAATCGTCCTGATTTGACTCTGGAACAACTTACAAGAACCAGAGATAAGATGAATAGACATGTTAGGGGCTGCTTAGTTACCGATTTTGAATGGCTTGTACCCTCTCTCGAACTTCCCGATTTAGACGATCGCCATATTCTTGCCGCCGCGATCGCTTGCGAAGCCACTCAAATCGTTACATTTAATCTTAGAGACTTCCCTAAAGCGATTCTTGAGAATTATAAAATTCTGGCTTTGCATCCTGATGAATTTGTTACCAACCTAATCAAGCTGAAGCCGATCGCTATGCTTCATCAAGTAGAAACAGTCAGAAAACGGCTTTTATATCCGCCCAAAAATTTTGATGAATACCTAGAGATTTTGTTAAAGCAGGGGCTACCGCTTTCGGTGTCAATGCTAAAAGAACTCCAAAACACTCAAAACATCATCTAAGCAACTAAGAAACACCTATGACATCAACCTCCGCCACAGTGCGATCGCAACTCATCAAAGCCTTAGAAATGGATCTCATCGGTGCAAAACCTGATGAAATACTGCCCGAAGCCCCCACAAAATGGTATTTGTCAGGATTTCTCGCGCCCTATGGTGTGCCACAAAGCGATCGCTCCGATGACTTTGGCGATGACGAAATAGATGAAGCAAGTCGCACGGGCGCAGGTGATGACGAACAAGCTCCCGAAGCGGCGGCGGCGCGTAAAGCATTTTTTCCATCCTCAATGGGTTTAAGTTTCTTGATTGCCGATGGTGTTACCAAATTAAAGGCGATCGCCTCATGGGGTGATTACGAAATCATTCCCGAAGAAGAAACTAATGCTGAAGGTAAAACCAAACAAAA
>JANXUJ010000072.1 GCA_025356295.1 Cyanobacteriota bacterium | reverse complement strand
CTATTCCAAACACAATAAATTAAATACGTCATCCACCGTCACTTGCCAATTTAAAATATCCAAAACAGGCAAAACATCTTTGCCACTCATCTTTTCGGGAAAGCGATCGCCTTCATAAACCATAATAAAATCTTGGGCTGGAGAAATCAGCCAACCAAGCTCAGAACCATTGGTAATAGACGAACTGATTTTATTCATTACCCGCAAAGGAGACTGATTTGGTGAAAGAATCTCAATAATCCAATCAGGAGGAACTAAAATCTGATTGGCAACTCGTTTATTTGCCAAGAACGGTATATTCGTCCAACGCATCACCGCAATATCAGGAACAATCGATATATCTCCAAAATTACAGCGCAACTCAGGAAAAGCAAAAGCAAGTTTTTGAGGTTTACCAATCAGATTAATTGAGGTAACAATTTCTGCTTGAAAAGTACTATGTTGTCCTTGTGGCATAGGTTTTTGATAAATTTGACCATCAATATATTCACTAGCAGGCTTAGTTTCTGGCAAAACCAAAAACTCTTCGATTGATAAGTTATTTGTGCTTAACGATCTAGCTAGCTCCAAATTTTTACGTTGCTCTGATGCGATCGCCATTATCTAAACCTCCATAAGAGATAAAAAGTTTATACCCAAAAACTATTTTAGATGAGACTTATAATATCGGCTGTTAGAATCGTGAAAAAACTCTCATTAAGTTTGATTGAAATGACAGACAAAACACCGCGCATTAGCATTCCTCCTGAAGTCAAAAAGTATGTCTTTGATCGTAATAGCTATCAATGTCAAAGCTGTCATAAAATCGACCTTAGCGCTAAAAACTTGCAACTCGATCATATTGTTCCACTCGCTCAAGGTGGGACTAACGATATTAGCAATCTCCAAACTCTCTGTGCAAAATGCAATCGTGAAAAGAGCGCCAAAATTGATCTGCGTTTTCGGAGACTATATAGCGATTAACATATCGATCGCCACAGGAATTGTCTCTGGGTTGGTAATATTCCGAACTGCTTGAGGTAAAGACTTTACGGATTGGCGGGTGCGTTTTGCGATCGCTTCTAAATTATCCAAAGACTTCAACAATTCACCATTGTGCATGATCAGTTCTAATAGAGGTTGCTCGTTAGATTTTGGAATGTCAGAAATGTGAGTCAGGCGATCGCCTGTGATCACGCCATTCTCAAAACTGCGCCAGATTTGTTTACGACCTGCAATCGATTGCTTGCCGATCGATTTTTTAGCAACAGGAATATTATCAATTTCCACTAATTTGTAAACTCCATTTACGGGCGCACCTGTCACTAATTTCGTGCCGATACCATAGCCATCAATGGGCGCGCCTAATGCTTTGAGTCGAAGAATTTCGGCTTCGTCAATATCACCACTAGCAAATATGGCGGCATCGGGAAGTAGCGATCGCACTTCCTTGGATAATGCCGCCATATCCCCTGAATCAATGCGAACTCCTTTAACTTGCATTTCGCCAGATTTCACTTTTTCGGCAAGATTTCGAGCGGCGGCGATCGTGTCGAAGGTGTCGATTAATAAGGGACTATTGGGAAAGACTTGATGGAAAGCGCTGAAGGATTGCTCTTCACTTCCTTCTGTGGCACTCAGCGCCATCACTAACGCATGAGCCATTGTGCCGCTAGGCTTTCTACCAAGCTTCAGCGCTGCTAATACATTAGAAGTCGCATCCATTCCTGCGGCGAGTGCGGCTCTGGCTGCCCAAAGTGAGGCTTGAGGACTGAAGGCTCTGCGTGTGCCAAATTCTAAAAGGGTAATGCGATCGCCTGCTGCATCACGCATTCTTGCGGCTTTGGTAGCAATCAAAGTTTGATAGTTGATCGTATTCAGTAGATAAGTTTCCACTAGTTGCGCTTGCCAGAGCGGAGCTTCTATTCTTAAAAATGGTTCATTGGCAAACATCGCTGTTCCCTCTGGTACTGCCCATAGATCGCCTTCAAAACGAAAGTTTTTTAATAATTCCCAAAAGTGGCGATCAGCGTTAGCGAAGATACCTGTCGCTTGCAGTGCGGCGATTTGATCAGCGGTGAAATGGAGATTTTGCAAATATTCCACGGCTTGAGCAAGTCCCATCGCAATCAAATAGCCAAATCCTTCGGGCAATCGGCGTACAAATAACTCAAAACTTGCACGTTTGCGATCGCATCCTTCCTGCACATAACAAGCGCCCATCGTCAGTTGATAGAGATCTGTGAGTAGCCCATATTCATCTGTCGCGATGTTTAACGTGTTGGACTTTAGGCTTACAGAAGGAATTGAAAATGTGGCACTCATGACTTTGGTAGGGGTAGAGGCTGATATATTTTTATTATAGTCATTTTTACCAAAATTGCAAATATATTTTAGGTTTAGCATATTTTAAATAATGTCGCTGTTTAGTTAAATAAACAGCGACAAAGCTTTAAGCACCCTTCGCTATCAACTTCACGTACTTTTTACAGTAAGTATTATGGTAAATTACACAATAACTAATCCACATTCCACGAAAAAATTAGTTTTGGCTTGCTTCCCACCCTAACAACGAAGTCTTACGCTCCAATCCCCATCGATAGCCACCTAACTCACCCGATTCGCGAATCACACGATGACAGGGAATGATGTAACTAATCGGATTACTACCAACAGCATTACCGATCGCCCTCGCCGCATTGGGACGACCAAGCGATCGCCCCAAGCTCTGATAAGTCGTAATCCCGCCAAAGGGTATTCGCAGCAAGGCTCGCCATACTTGAATTTGGAAATTAGTACCTTTGACATAGAGTGTGAGAGGTGGTTGCTTCGCGGTATTCAAATTAGGAAGATGGCTAAATAGGCGATCGCTGATTGGTTGCGTAATTTGGCGATCGCTAATAATCTCGGCAATTGACCATTCCTCTCGCAGCATTGCTGCCGCCGCTTGATCATCCATTCCATCCAGAAAGTACAAATTACAAATACCCCTCGCTGTCGTGGCAATCAGGCAATCACCAAACATAGTTTCATGGATACCATACCAAATCTGTAAACCCGCACCACCAGTCTTAAATTCTTGCGGTGACATCGCTTCAATATTCACAAATAGGTCATGCAATCGTCCTGCACTGGATAAACCGACATCTCCAGTCAATTCCCATAAGTTCTTTGTTTCCCCAATTTTAGACTTAGCATATTCCACTGTCAGATATTGCAAAAATCGCTTGGGACTAATTCCTGCCCATTTGGTAAACAAGCGCTGAAAGTGATATTCGCTCAAATGTACTTGTTGCGCGATCGCGGCAAGGTCTGGCTGTTGGCGATGGTTTTGACGAATAAAAGCGATCGCTTTTGCCATCAGTTCATAAGTAGCGCGATCGCCCATATTCTCATCTAGAAATTTATCCATCGGGGAGTTCATGCTAAGCAATACAAGGGTTTACACCCAATTTAGCAATGATTGGATATTTAAGCTAACCGTTTCTTGCGATCGTTAGCAATCTAAAGTATGTTCTAATTCTCAAGGACTAATGCGAGTACTTTGACACTCTCAGTCACAGAGTGTGCTAAGAGTGTCAAACAAGATACACAAGATTAAGTCATTTGCAGCAGAGCCTGATCCTGCAAATTATTGTATGCTGATTGACTTAAACATCAAAAGTACTTGCATTTTTGTCTCATGCTTGATCGAGCAGCCATAACCATCGCTATTTCCCTATGTCCTGAAGAGGCTCTTTGCTACTTAGCAAGGGTTTATACGACCTTAGTTGTGTTCAATCCACCTGAGTTTATGAAAACGGCGATCGGCAGTAGAGTGTTAATCCATTCTCTGGGATATCCTGATAGCTATGAATTTGCCCATATATGTAAGCAACTTATGGATGAGTTTGGCTTTGATACTGAGACTTTCCCAGCTTTCGCGCTGCAGGGACTTGCCACGATCGCTTCCATTGTTCCTTGCGATCGCCATGATCTTGAATTAGATTTTACCGACTCTCAATGGAATGGAATTGCCCCAACCAGTCTCACCGATATCCAATCAAGGGTAGAAGATAGAGGTCAATCAGCATGGTTAGTAAAACTAAAGGATACCTATTTCTTGCAGGAGCCGATTTATGATGTTTTGGCTCCCATCAATACCGAAACAGGAGATGTATGGCTACCAAAACACATGTCTCACTTAGAAGATTTTCAACAAGCCCTAAGCCGCGATATTTTAACCAGCAAAGTCTGATGCGTTAAGTTTAATTTAACCTTGTGCAGTTGGATGTCGTTGTTTTGGTAGATTTACTATCAGAAAGCAGTAATAATAAACACACAATAAATATAATTTTATAAGGATCGATTCAGAATTATGAGCAGTAAGCCCAACAGCGTTGTTGTCATCGGAGTCGCAGGAGACTCTGGCTGTGGAAAATCCACGTTTTTACGCAGACTGAATGATCTATTTGGCAAAGAATTTATGACTGTGATCTGTCTAGATGACTATCACAGCCTAGATCGCAAACAACGCAAGGAAACAGGGATTACAGCACTTGATCCGCGTGCTAACAACTTTGACTTGATGTATGACCAGATTAAGTCTCTCAAGGAAGGTAAATCGGTAATGAAACCAATTTACAATCATGAGACAGGAATGCTTGACGCGCCTGAATTGATTGAGCCAAACAAAGTGATTGTGGTCGAGGGCTTGCATCCGATCTATGACGAACGTGTTCGTAAACTCTTAGATTTCAGCATTTATCTTGATCTCAGTGATGAAGTCAAAATTGCTTGGAAGATTCAGCGTGATATGGCGGAACGCGGTCATACTCTAGCTGATGTCACTCAAGCGATCGCTATTCGCCGTCCCGACTTTGAAGCCTATATCGACCCTCAAAAAGCCTATGCTGATGTGGTTATCCAGATTTTGCCAACTAAACTGATCGCCAATGATACTGAGCGCAAGGTATTGCGAGTTCGCCTGATTCAGCGCAGTGATGTGGAAGGACTAGAGCCAGCCTACTTGTTTGATGAAGGTTCGACAATTTCTTGGATTCCTTGTGGCACTAAGCTGACTTGCTCTTATCCGGGTATTAAGCTATTCTCTGGACCAGATAGCTGGTGTGGTCAACCTGTAAGTGTCCTAGAGATTGATGGACAGTTTGAGCGCCTTGAAGAGATGGTATATCTCGAAAATCATCTTAGTAACACCAGTACTAAGTATTATGGCGAGATGACTGAACTATTGCTGAAGCATTCTGATTATCCTGGTTCTAACAACGGTACTGGTCTGTTACAAGTAGTTGTGGGTATGAAGATGCGCGAGACATTTGAACGCCTCACTCAACAAGTTACTGACGAACTGGTCACAGCTTAAATAAAAAAAGGGCGCAAAACGCCCTTTTTTGTCTAGTCAGGTTTGGCAAAAGGACTGCTAAACCAATAGCCTTGGGCATCGTGATGTTCAAAAAGTAAGCGGCGACGGCTTAAATTGATTACATCAAGCATAAGTTCATGGATCGTAAGCGGATTGGTACTGCTGAGACATTTTTGTAAAGATTGCCGATCGCTTTCTGTGATGGTTGATAAACGTATGGCGTAATCTATCTCCAAGACTTGATTTAGAGTCTCCAGATCAATGGGTGGCTCTTGCCGTTGCAAACAGCCATACAAAAGCGATAGTAAATATGGCAGATTACCTTGACTAGAGCGACACAATAGATCAAGAGTTTCGAGACTATCAAAACTGTTGATCTGCCCTGCAATCTGCTCTACAAATTGATCTAACCGATGTTCGGGTTTCACCTGCGGTAACATTCTCGCTAACACAACTTGACGAAGTAGATTTAAACTTTCAGCATTGATCTCGTTATTGATTTGATTAATTTGATTGGTTTGATTATGGCGATCGCGTAACCATAAGCTTGGCAATACAATTGGCTGATCACTTCTGCTTTGTTTATCATCAGTTTTGCGGGCGGTTGTGAGATCAGAGTGAGCGATCGCCCGCATTGGCAAAGTGTAAATCATGTGACAGTGAAATTGACGTAAGTACTTACCATCTTCCCCAAAAATCACTTCGACTTGCTCAATAGATAAACGGTCAAGATTATCAACTAGAATTACTAATCCTTTTTTACCCAGTTGCCTAAGGCGCTCAACTTCAATTGCGATTACTTCATCTCCAGATGCTAGAAGCAATTTCTTAAGGCGCGGTTCTAGATAGTGACGCAACTGGCGGCGATGCTGCTCATTAGCTTGTAATACTTGTAAGATTTTTTGGATGCGTTGCCCATAAGTGGATGTCCTCGTAGATGTGGCGATTCTCATCGATTGTTCAATTTCGGCGATCGCATTAGGTAAATAAGCTAAGGATAATGAATCTTCTTTTGTTTCCAACTGTTGCAAAACCATTTGGAAAATCACCAAGCAAAGTTCCGTTAAGCCAACATCGTCAATTTTGAGATGTATGTCAGCCGCACAATAAATTACGGTAAAGCCCTGAGTTTCTAGTAAGGATTTTAGACGGAGTAGTTCTGTGGTTTTGCCACTACCGATATGTCCTGACAATAGTTGATAGGTTGGTTTGTTTGGTGATAAAGCGATCGCTCTTCGCAATTTCTTTACGATATCTTCACCTCTTCCACTAGCTAAATCTATGTAATAGTTAGCATTTTCTTGATCGTTTTGATCTTGATTATTATTTTGTGAATAGATAGAAAAGCTAGGATTACAAGCTTGGAGAGATTCGAGCTTTGGCATAATTTATTTAAATAAGTACTCAATCGCACAAACTCGACACATCTGCCAACGGGATATTTCGCCTGTGAGAGCAGGGCGATCGCATCGGGGACATTTTGGTAATTGCGTTGTCCGTAACTTCATTACTTCTTGCCAACGGTCAAAAGCTTCACTTGCATTTTCAGGAGGTTTAACATGATTTTTTACTTGGGGATGATGATTACTATGGAGTTTATCGGTGGCGATCGCAGGTAGATAGCTAGGATGATCCTCAGCAACAACCTTAAGTCGATCTAAATCTTGCTGACGTGTCGCCCATTTTGCTGTCGAAAAATGAATATCCGCGATCGCCAAAGTATTATTAGAACCTAGTTTCGCATTAACCTTTGCCAAAATTCGCAAGCGTTCAAAAGTCAGCGCTTGCGACCAAACTGCACTAGACACCGCAACTTGTAAAGTTTTTTGATAGACTCCAATCGGACAAGTTTGTTTTGCTACTGACGCACCGACAATGTCTGACCATGCTTCTACAATCAGCAGATATTGACAGCGCTGTTGCCAACTGCTACGCGACTGAATGCTATGTAAAATATTTGGTAATCCTGTTAAAGACATTGAAGATAACCTTGCAGACAAGCCTTTTCTAGATTTTAATTTTAACGCGATTTAACTCGCAGCGATTCTCTTAAATTCAAGGAACTTTATTTTGTTTGTATCGACAGATAGTATAAAAAATATAAAAACCAGAGCGTGGGTCGTCTGCGGAGCAAACCGCACATGCTTCTGGGTTATGTTTTTTTATCACCCAATCAAAAAAAAACAGGAACTGTAAAATGAATATAATTCAGAAACTTTTAACTGGTGCAAGTCTTACTTGTGTGGCTCTCAGCACAGCTGGTTCAGCAAGTGCTGCTACGATTACTGCCCTGACTGGGTTTAGCACGACAGGCAGCGATATGAGTGGTATGGAGGTTACTGTCAACTTTCAGAATGGAACTTCTAGCACTGCGATTTGGTCGACAATATCATCTGGAATTGGTGCGGCTTCAACTGGCGGATGGACTTTGTCTGAGTCAGGCAATACCTTTGGTGATCTTTGGACTTTTTCTAATAATACAGGTTCCACGATTTCTTCTCTATCTATCAACGCGATCGCTGGAAAAACTGTCTTTGATATCGATCCTAGATTAGATGATACATTTAGTACTGTTGGTTCCGCAGATGGGATCAAATTTAATGTCAACAGTGGCGTAGCTCCGACCTCTTTTGAATACGGCAATATTGTTAATTTAGCGGGCAAGGCTCCAGTCGGCGACTTGTATGCTGAATTAAATTTATTCTGGAGAAGTGGTTTTGCTTCAGGTAGCTCTCTGCGATTTGTTGCTGATACTGACAACGCCACATTTGTTGTCGATCCGACAAGTCCAAAACCTGTGCCAGTCCCTGGCGTGATTTTTGGTGTCGTACTAGCTGCAGGATTCTTTGGTAGCAAAGAAATCAAAAAGCGTGAAGATCAACACAATTAAAAATTTTAAGAGCTTAATTTGTCCGCGCAGCGGACAAATTAAGCTCTTAAAATTT
>JANXUJ010000027.1 GCA_025356295.1 Cyanobacteriota bacterium | reverse complement strand
CTAAACAGTTCTTATTGTCTTAACGACAGTTTTTGTCCAGCTACTACTTAATCCCCATATTTCGATTCAGATCTGAATCGAAATATGGGGATTAAGTAGTAGCTGGACAAAAACTGTCGTTAAGACAATAAGAACTGTTTAGTCCCACCATTTTCATGCTTTTTGGGAATTATGAGGCTTGTTCTTATTTAAATTCCCCTATGCGTTTGAGTAGATAGAATGTTACACCCGCATGGCGGGTATAACATTCTATCAAGATATTTTTAACCCTTGATCGTAATTTCAATATTATCTTCGCTAACTCCATACTGCTTAGCCAGAGCAACTTTAGCTTCAGCAATGGTTAGAGACTGAGATGGGGGAGATACCTTTTTAAACTTTAAATCAGACAGATCAATGACCAGACTGTCCAAGCTAGTGTAGTGGACTGGATTTTGATAACCTGGCCAAAGTTTTGGCATATCAATACTTGCCCATTCTGAGATATGGATGATATAGCGTTCTTTCCTATCTGGGTCGAACTTGACAAGCTCGAAACCACTGATTTTTCCCACCAAAAATCCATTGCCTCGATTGACACCTACAGAGCTACAGCAAACTAAATATTTATAGTTTTTAGCTCTATTATGGTCAATGGACCAAAAAAAGTCTCCCTCCGCTTTAATAATATCTTCAAGAGAGTTATGAGTAAAGGTTTGAATTGCTGTGTCCATGATTTATTCCTCTAAAACAATACCAATAGTATAGCTTACCTTAGGTATATATTGTCAATACTTTAGCCATACTTTTTTGATACTTTGTCAAAAGTATGGCCAAGGATGGGTGTTGCCAAGCTAAAATGGCTGTGGCGGTTACTCAATGCACTTAGCGCTAAAACCCTTGTGAGACGATCTGTCCCGCGTTAAGTTGATACCCATCGCAGTGACTAAA
Organism: Cyanobacteriota bacterium; assembly: GCA_025356295.1. GTDB lineage: Bacteria > Cyanobacteriota > Cyanobacteriia > Pseudanabaenales > Pseudanabaenaceae > Pseudanabaena. The sequence goes on along the minus strand of JANXUJ010000027.1, from coordinate 7,085 downwards.
AAATAATTACCGTAAAGCACCTCTAACAGTTTCGATAGGCAGAAAAACAGACAAAGTTTCATCAAAGGGAATAAACCTAAATTTCTGAATATAGTAACTATTCTTAATCTGAGCCGTCTTTTAACAGGGCAATTAACGTTCTCGATGGTTTAGGAGGATTAACCATCATGTCCACAAACTTTTGCTCGTCATTTTCATACAACGCTAATTCTTGGGTGGGAAGGGAGTATGAAACTTTCTCAAGTCTTTGAGACTGTACCGACTCTCTAGCAAGCCGAGAGCCAAAACCACGCATGATACGTTTTTGTACCGAAAAACTCGATGCAGACCTACAAAATTTCTGATAGAAGACTAAACTGTAATTTGTTTAGCTTTTTGTGTAAGTATTTCATCCATCCAAGAATTTATACTTTTACCTGTTTTTGCTGCTGCAAGATAAATTAAGCGATGGTTTTCGGGTGTGGTACGAAAAGGCAATTTACCTGAAAATGGTTTATCAGGTTCATCTCCTGTCTCTGCACAAAAGTCAAGATAATCATCAACAGAATCGTAAAATGCTTGCTTTACTTCATCTATAGTTGCACCTTCAAATGTAATAACATCTTTAATATCTAAGACTCTACCGTGCAACAAATTGCTATCAAGATCTACCTCAATATGACCTGTATATCCTTTATATTTCAACATCTCTACGTTTCTCATCTGGTTGTTTTACTATGCTTAAAAAGATCGTTTTAAAGGGCGATTTAGTTAGCATCGCCCTTATTTTTTAAATACTTATCATTACTCTAGTTTTACTCCCGCTATTATTAAAAAGTCTCTTATGTCTTTGACCGTTAGCTTATTTGTGTCTGGTGAGGGATGAGGTCGATGAAACGTTGCTTTGTTCGGAACGAATTTGCACTATTTCAGCAATCAGCCAAAACGTTAAAAATTATAAGCCCCAGTTACTGCAAGGGTTTTAGTTGACCGATACCCATCCCCTGATAGCTTTTGTTTACCGCCAACTTGCCAATTAAAGCCACAGGAATTGGGTAATTGGGGAGATTATCTTTATTGGAAAATGACTCTAGAAAATCAATCAAGCTCGCACTGAGAGTGTAATAGCCAAAAACTTGCAGATTATCAGCGATCGCCAATTTTTGTTAGCAATGGGTTTGCCATACTCTCAGGCGAATTTGGCGATTTTTTTTGGTTTTTGAGGGGGGCGATCGCTGGTTATGGGTGATTAGTATAAATAGCCTTAAATCGTAGACCAATCTTCGATAGACAAATTCAAGATTTGTCCAAAGTCTTTAGCATTGCGTGTAACTACAGTGGCGTTCATAGACAGAGCGATCGCCGCGATCCTTAAATCTCTTGTACCCACACGCCTAAACTGGGAACGTAAAATCTCAAACTGACAATATGCGTTATTGTCAAAACCAACTCTCCGTATAGTTTGGAAGAAGTCCAAAGCGTTCTCAAACTCTGCATAAGCTAAAAGCAGTTTTAATGACTGGGATGCTTGACTACACTTATTAATTTCACTAAGCCACCCTTGACAAATCTCTTCAGCCGTAATGACTGAGATAGCCAGTTTATCTGGTTCAGTTTGAAATATGCGATCGCAAACGGGAGTATTTCCTTTGAGAAACAAAGAAACATGATCGGTATCGAGTATTAGCAAACTCAAGCGACTTTTTCCTCATGGTAGTCAATTGTAGTCTGTGAATCTAATTCACGGCGATGAGACTCGATGTTAGCTAGTACAGATTCAAATAGCTGACTATTCTTGTAAATTCCTGCAAACTTTCGCCAAGGATGTCCTCGTTTGGGAATTTCTAGTTCTAAAGATACGACCTCATTCTCTAATAGATTTGTAGTAATTAATCGATCTAATTCCAAAATAGCTGATTGGCGATCGCTGCTAATAACGCTATATTCGGGTAATCCTAATACTCTAGCGCTGACTTTACCATCTTTTTCATTCTTGACTAAGACGTTAATCGATAGCTTAGTTTGTCCATTAATCAGTTTAGCGTTCATAAAATCTGCCTTTAGAGATCGCATTATTTCGCATTATTTACGATGGTTTATATTATGACACCTTGACAGGAAATGACTCTGGAAAATCGATCAAGCTAGCACTGAGAGTGTAATAAACTTATAGTTCATTTGCGATCGCCAATTTCTGTGAGCAATGTTTGCCATACTCTCAGGGGGATTTGGCGAGTTTTTTGGGTTTTGAGGGGCGATCGCTAATCATGAATTAATGAGATTTTAAAGTAAGTCAATACGAAACCAAATCTGTACTAAACCGAGTAAGAGATTGCCCGATTGACATCATATTTTCTGTAACTTCACCATAAAAAAGCCGTCCATGTCGTGCTTGTGGGGCAGAACTTTAATCCAGCCCCGATCGCTTGCAAAATGAGCCGCAGGATTATTGGCATCGGGCGGGACAATTTTCCAATCAGGGTGATTTTCTAGAAATTGCGTAATCACTTCTTCATTCTCGGCAGGATGTAAGGTGCAAGTACTGTAAACAATCACGCCATCGGGTTTTACCCATTGAGTAGCCTGCTCAAGAATTTCCGATTGAGTCTTGGCTAATTTATAAGGCTCTTCAGGAGTTTGTCGCCAACGGGCATCGGCGTGACGGTGTAATGTGCCTAGTCCAGAGCAAGGTACATCGAGCAACACGCGATCGCACCCGTGATTTGGCAATCCTCCAATCACTTTTTCCGCATCAAATTCACGAGCGTCAATTTCAACAGTTTGCACATTCGTGATCCCCAGACGCGCCGTATTTTGATCAACTTTTTTGAGGCGACTGGCTAGCCGATCTAAAGCGTAAACTTTGCCCGTATTTTTTAAGCGATCGCTAATGTGCGTAGTCTTGCCCCCTGGAGCAGAACAAGCATCAATAATGATCTCATTAGGCTGGGGATCAAGTAAATAAGTGACTAACTGAGCGCTAGCATCCTGAACTGACCACCAACCTTCTTTAAATTTTGGTAATTTGCTGACATCACCTGCCCCTTGCGCCACGCGGATACCTTCAGGTAAATGAGGGATTGGTTCCGCCGCGATCGCTGCTTCCGCAAAGGCAGCTAAAACTTGATCGCGAGTTGTATGCAAAAGATTTACTCGTAAGTCAAGATGTGGAGTTTGATTAAACCAATTACAAATATCAGCGATCGCCTCTTGTCCAAATTCTTTTTGCCATAGCTCAATTAGCCATTCAGGAAAGCTATAAAAACTAGCGGGATCAGTAATCTTGGCGAGAATATCTTCTTTTTCTTTGGCTCTAAGTATTGATCGCATCACCCCGTTCGCAAAGCCAGACAAGCCCTGCATCTTGTTTTCTTTGACCAATTCCACCGTGGTATGGACGATCGCCGATGGCTTGATGCGATCAAGAAAAAATAGTTGATAGATACCAATCTCTAAGATCAGTAATAAGTCGGGTGGTAGTTTTGTGATCGGTTTTTGTAAAAAGTTTTGCAAAATCACTTGCAAGGTCTTTTGACGGCGGGTGCATCCATAGACTAATTCGGTGATCAAACGGCGATCGCTTTCTGGGAGAATTGTGTCAGCTTGTCGCGATCGAAAAAGTGTTGAGTCTAGTGCAACGTCAGCATATGCTTTTCGTTTTTGGATTAAGCGGAGAGCTTCTAAAGCAATCTGTCGAGAGTTTTTACTCGTCATCGGTAATTTTAAAGGGTGACTCATTAGGAATAGCAATCAAATATATATCTGGAAATATTTAGGTCTATATTTGATTAAATGGCAAAATTCAATGGTTGTACAGTAGACAAACGCGACCATTATTTGGTATCTAAGAGCATATGTTCAGATATTTTTTAATTATCTGCTACAAAGCCATGTAAAAGCTGCTGTATAAAAGCTTTTGATCGGAAAGGTTGATCGAAAAGAAATGTGGAGATTATTGTGGGTGTGAGGAGTGGCAATGGTTGATACTGGTGTGAGAATTAGGAAAGCGAAATTTCCGTCAGGAAGTACCCTAGCAATTGGTTTAGCGATCAGTTTAATAAGTTTAATTGTCGGTGTCGATCTTTTCTTGCATCCAAATATAAGTTCAAGTCTAGTGCTACCCTTCGCTTTTGGCAGCGCTGGTGTTGCGTTACTAGGAACTTTTGCCGTACCCGTGCTGCGTCGCCTCAAGGCTGGGCAAATCATCCGCGAAGATGGACCACAAGCTCATCTCAAAAAACAAGGCACGCCAACCATGGGAGGGATATTCATTATACCCGTTGGTATTATGCTTGCGTTGGTATGGTCGGGCTTTAATGGCAAAGTAATCGCTTGTAGCTTACTGACTCTCTCATTTGCTTTTATTGGCTGGTTGGACGATTGGAAAATATTGCGCCGTCACTCTAACAAAGGTTTGTCTCCTCGCTCCAAACTCTTACTTCAAGCATTTTTCTCAGCTTGTTTTTGCGGTTGGCTAGCCCTAACCCAACACTGGCAAGCGATCGCCACAATTAACTTACCGTTACATTTTGTGATCCCGCTTGGGCTGCTATTCTTCCCACTTGCACTGTTTGTATTTTTGGGCAGCAGCAATGCAACTAATCTCACCGATGGCTTAGATGGTTTGGCAGGTGGTACTGGCGCGATCGCCTTATTTGGGATGGCACTATTACTATTTCCGCAAAACAAAGAACTCGCAATTTTTTGTATGTGCCTCAGCGGTAGCTATTTAGGCTTTCTTTGGCATAACCGTTATCCTGCGCGTGTATTTATGGGCGACACGGGATCGTTAGCCTTAGGCGGCGCATTAGCATCTACAGCGATTCTTGGTAACTTGCTTTGGGCTTTCGCGATTATCGGCGCAATCTTCATCTGGGAATCAATCTCGGTAATTGCACAGGTTTCTTATTACAAAGCAACCAAAGATGAAACTGGTATGGGCAAGCGCCTGTTTAGAATGGCTCCTTTCCATCATCATTTAGAGCTAAGTGGTTGGCATGAGTTGCATGTGGTTAGGGCTTTTTATTTAACTGGTGGTTTCTTGGTAGCGATCGCGCTTTTAGTCAGTAGACTTTAACCTACAATCAAACACGCACAAAAAAGCCGCCCGATTGGGCGGCTTTTTTTAACAAGTCGCGAACGGGAATTCCCGCACTCTATCCGTTCACAAGGATGAGTGACGCTGTGGGAAAGTGAGCCAGAAAATAAATTGAGCGATTCTCGAATCAACATCAATTCTACGCTACAATTAGCTTATCAGTATTCTACATTCTTGATAAATGTATAAAGCATACAAATATAGAATCTATCCCACAAGTGAGCAAGAAACCTTGCTTGCAAAGTCATTTGGCTGTGCGAGATGGTTCTGGAACTATGCCTTAAACTTGTGCCAAGAAACCTATAAAACTACTGGCAAGGGATTGACTAGAGGATACATACAAAGCTTGCTTCCTGCACTCAAGAAAGAATATGAATGGCTAACCGAACCATATTCTCAATGCTTGCAAGTTGTGGCTTTGAACTTATCCACTGCTTACAAAAACTTCTTTGATAAACGGGCTATGTTGCCTAAATTCAAATCAAAGCACGGTAGGCAGTCAATTAGCTATCCCCAAAACGTCAAGTTTGATGGTGACAAGATTTATTTACCAAAAATAGATTGGATTTATTGCCAGCGTCATCGTGATTTTGAAGGGACTGTCAAAACTGTCTCTGTATCGCGCAATCCTGACGGTAAATACTTTGTTTCCGTCTTAGTTGACGATGGTAGAGTTAATCCTGAATTAGTGCCAGTAGATAAAGCTATTGGTATTGACGTGGGATTAACTCATTTTGCGATTACCAGTAACGGTTCTAAGTTTGATAATCCTAAATTCTTTATCAAACATCAGCGCAACTTAAAGCGTAAACAACAAAAGCTATCTAAGAAAAAGAAAGATAGCCAAAACCGCAAAAAAGCAAGATTGGCAGTGGCAAAAGTCCACTCTAAGATTGCTAGATGTCGCGAAGATTTTCTGCACAAGCTATCCCGCAAGATAGTCAACGAAAACCAAGTTATTGCAGTAGAAAATCTCAACATCAAGGGTATGGTCAGAAACCACAACTTAGCCAAAGCAATTAGCGATGTTGGTTGGGGTATGTTCTGCACAATGCTTAAGTACAAGGCTGAAAGTGAAGGGAAACAATACATTGAGATTGATCGATGGTTTCCTAGCTCTAAGACTTGCCATGTATGCCTGAATCGAGTTGATAACCTCAGTCTTGATGTTAGGGCATGGACTTGTAAGCATTGTGGTACTCACCATGACCGTGATGTAAATGCAGCGATAAATATTAGAAATGAAGCCTTGCGGATTATCTCGTTAGGGACTAGCGAGTCTGCCTGTGGAGGAGATGTAAGTCGCTCTGGTAAAACTTCGGTTTTGTTGGACGCTATCCCCGTTGAATCAGGAAGCCAGTGCTGTACCGCTTAAGCGGTCAGCGTCTGGTAGTTCACTCACATTCTAAAGAATTTTTAGTCTCGACACCTGTTTTAGAATTTTTACCTTTAGCTTTAGTGCATAGCCATTTACGTTGTCCGCCATCCATAATCGCATCGGTGAAGTCAGCGCCATCAATATTCACAAAGTCGAACGTGCTGCGTAACAAGATCGTCTCGATTAGCAAAGCGTCACTGAGATCGGCTTTCGCAAAATCCGCTTGATCAAGCAATCCCCCCGAAAAGTCTGCGCCTTTAAGATTGGCATTTCGTAAAATCGAAGCACTGAATACGGTTCCGCGTAGATCAGCATTTTCAAAGTTGGCTCCTTCCATGTTGGCATTGGCAAAGCCTGAACCAAATAGTGACTGTCCTGAAAAGTCGCGACTTTTTAACTGGGCATGACTAAACGATAGCGGGGCAGAAGAAGCTTGGGCGTTGGTTGGAGAAATAAGTAAACAGGCGATTGCCATTATCGTAACCAGATTTTTCGTGGCGCGGCGAAGCCGCGCCACAAAAAATTGGTTCTTTATTTTATTGCAAAACCCTAAACGCAAAAATGTCATAAATTTTTTATCCAAAAGATAATTTATTTATTTTAGCTTTGGTGATTACAAACAAAGGAACA
>JANXUJ010000011.1 GCA_025356295.1 Cyanobacteriota bacterium | reverse complement strand
AGCGAGAGAAGGTCGTACTGTTGCCGAATTAATGGCTTATGGTGCAACTTTGTTGAGCCGTGATGATGTGATGGAAGGCATATCAGAAATGATTCATGATGTGCAGGTGGAAGCGACTTTTCCTGATGGCACTAAACTTGTCACAGTTCATCAACCGATTCGTTAATAACATTATTGCAAGCAAGAAGGTAAGAGCATGATTCCTGGTGAAGTAATTACTCAAGATGGCGAAATTGAACTCAATGCTGGGCGTGAATGTGTAACTTTAAAAGTTGGTAACTCAGGCGATCGCCCGATCCAAATTGGTTCGCACTATCATTTTTACGAGACTAATAAGGCACTGATCTTTGAACGCGATCGTGCTAAAGGAATGCATCTTGATATTCCTGCTGGCACTTCGATTCGCTTTGAACCAGGTGATGAGAAAGAGATTAATCTTGTTGCTTATGTTGGTAGCCGCGAGATTTATGGGTTTAATGCTCTAGTTGAAGGTAAACTCTGATCTATACTAAACAAATTATAATTCTTGAAAACAAATAACAATGGCTCCTATTCTCGTAAGTGCTCACATCAAAAACTATAAAAATTTAGGTAATGTCAACCTAGATTTTAGAAGGTTAACTATAATTGTTGGAGCTAATTCTAGTGGCAAGTCTTGCAGCCTAGAATCACTGAGATTATTAAAAATATTTGTTAAGGCTGGTAAAACACCTCCTTCATCATATCTTGAAGATGAAATCAGGAGAGGTGAATATGTCGCTGGGATGACTGTTCAATTATCTATTAAAGAAAACAAAAAAAAAGTTGACTATTCTCTTAATTTGACTGTAAAAGATAATCCAGAAGAAAATTCTGTTATTTTATCTGAGAAACTGAAAGTAGGAAGAACTGAAGTTATCTCTATCCATAATGGAGAAGGAACTGTTCAAGATGAAAGTAATAATGGTGTTTCCAGTAAACAATCTTACCGAGCTACACCTGATACAGTAGCTCTCTCGTCTTCTGGAAACTTTGGAGACAAACCAATAACCTTAAGTATTGCTGATTTTATAAGACGATGGGAATTTTACAATCTAGATCCTGACTTTATTAGGAGTTATGCAGTTACATATTCAAGCAATGAAGCAATTCCAGAAAATCCAACAAGTCTTGATTTTTTTGGGCAACAGCTACAAGGATTACTTCAACACTGGGCTTCAGAAGACAAGCAAATATTTCAAGAGGTTTCTGATGAAGTTCGTAGATATTTAGATGTCGCTCTCGTTGCTGTGAATTACAAAGGTAGATTGGTGATCAAAGTAAGAGAGCCAAATGGCTGGGACATCCCTTTTAGTAATCTATCAGATGGAACTTTACGCATGATTGGTTACTGTTCTTTGTTATATTCACCAGATATCCCTACTCTTATTGCTATTGAAGAGCCTGAAAGGAACTTACATCCTGGCATTCTAGAAAATGTTGCTTCTATCCTAAAAAGGCTATCTCAAAAAACTCAAGTAGTTATTACAACTCACAGTTCTCAACTACTTGATTGTTTTAGCCTGGAAGATATATCAACCAACATTTCAGTTATTCTATTTAGGAAAAATCCTAATGCGGGGACTGAGGCAATAGGGTTAGATACATTAAGCCAAAACAATGACGGACTTCAAGATTGGATGCAAGATTTTGGTGTTGGTAGCGCCATATATCACAGCACTCTAATTCAAGAGGTGTTGGGGAATTAATATGAAAACAGTTCGTATCTGGACTCCTGAATCGAATACAGATAGTAAATTTGCCAAGATTATTGCGAATAAGATCATGAAATTTTACCAAGAAGAAGATCTTAAACTTGAAGCCCCTAAACTTGACCATTTATCAGTTATTCCATTAGGGAAATCCAACTACAACGAAGTCGTCAGAAAAGATGATGGATTACTTAAGGCTGTTACAAGTCATCTTAAGCAGTGTGACTTTGTGATTTTCCTGCTAGATTTTGATGGGATACAAAGCCATTCCCAAAGAAGAAATGAACCAAGTTCTCATATCAATAAAATCGAATCAGTTACTAACAGAATACCAGAAAAAACAAAACTGTTGTATATGAAGCAAGAGCTTGAAGCTTGGCTACTGATTGACTGTTTAGGAATTTCTTGTTACTTTAAAAATGATCAGCTTATTCGTGAAAATAGCGATTGGATTAAGTTCTCTAGAAATTTTCAATCTGGTAAAACTGATTTAATTGTAGAGGCTGAAAGAGGTGGAAAGAATGCAAAAGAATATTTAGTCAATTTTTCTCGTAAAGTCATCAAAAAAATGAATCCCAATGCTAAACCTAAAGATATAGATAAAAAAGAATATATAGAAAATATATCTGATCATGTTGCAGAGTTTATTCACATAAATAAGGAGACTATTAATCGTAACGATTCTTTGAAAAATTTTGCCGACCTACTTTGTGAAATTGCTAAAAAATCTGAGGAGAAAGCCGAACAGGTTATGGAGAAATAAATTTATGGTTGCCACAATTGCTGCGGAAAAGTTGACACTCTACGATTTAGAAAAGTCTTTTGATTTAACTTTGTGCGATCGCCCTGATTTTTTTCCAGAATGGCAGATTGACCATTTATCAGTATCAAACAACGCAAAAGACCAAACTGTAATTATTTAGGACTAAAAATTATGAGTTATAGAATGTCTCGCCGTGCTTATGCGGAAACCTTTGGACCGACTGTCGGTGATCAAGTTCGGCTAGCTGACACAGAATTATTCATCGAAGTGGAACGCGACTATACCACCTATGGCGATGAAGTGAAATTTGGTGGCGGCAAAGTGATTCGGGATGGGATGGGACAGTCACCGATTACCAATGCTGATGGCGCGGTGGATGTGGTAATTACGAATGCGCTGATTTTGGACTGGTGGGGTGTGGTCAAAGCTGATGTGGGAATTAAGGATGGCAAGATTTGTGCGATCGGTAAGGCCGGAAATCCTTATATTCAGGATAATGTAAATATCATTATTGGTGCGGGTACAGAGATTATTGCGGGAGAAGGAAGGATACTGACTGCGGGTGGAATAGACACGCATATTCATTTTATTTGTCCCCAGCAAATCGAAGTCGCGATCGCATCAGGCACAACAACTATGATCGGTGGTGGTACTGGTCCCGCCGTTGGCACTAAGGCAACGACTTGTACCCCTGGTCCATGGAATATGTATCGAATGTTGCAAGCCGCCGATGCGTTCCCAATGAATCTAGGATTTCTGGGCAAGGGGAACAGTAGTAAGCCTGAAGGCTTAGTCGAGCAGCTGGAAGCGGGGGCGATCGGATTGAAACTCCATGAAGATTGGGGAACTACACCTGCAACTATTGATACTTGCTTAAGTGTGGCGGATAAATATGATGTGCAAGTTGCGATTCATACCGATACGCTGAATGAAGCAGGATTTGTGGAAGATACGATCGCCGCTTTCAAAAATCGCGTCATCCATACCTATCACACTGAAGGTGCGGGCGGCGGTCATGCTCCCGACATTATCAAAATCTGTGGTGAAGCGAATGTCCTTCCTTCTTCTACTAATCCCACACGTCCTTATACATTAAATACTCTAGATGAACACCTCGATATGCTAATGGTCTGTCACCATCTCGATCCTAGCATTCCCGAAGATGTTGCCTTTGCCGAATCACGCATCCGCCGCGAGACGATCGCCGCCGAAGATATTCTCCATGATCTCGGTGCATTCAGCATGATTTCTTCTGACTCGCAAGCAATGGGAAGAGTCGGTGAAGTGATTATCCGCACATGGCAGACTGCTCATAAAATGAAGGTTCAGCGTGGTGTTCTTTCTAATTCAGAAAGTTCAAAAGCTGATAATTTTCGCGCTCAGAGATATATTGCTAAGTACACGATCAATCCTGCGATCGCACATGGCATTTCGGAATATGTCGGTTCTATTGAAGTTGGCAAAATTGCTGATTTAGTTATCTGGCATCCTGCTTTTTTTGGGGTCAAACCCGAAATGGTAATTAAGGGTGGATTTATTGCATGGTCACAGATGGGTGATGCTAACGCCAGTATTCCCACACCACAGCCTGTCTATATGCGTCCGATGTTCGGTAGCTATGGCGGTGCGATCGCCCAGACTTCTTTTACGTTCCTTTCGCAAGCGGCGATCGCACGCGATATTCCCCATCAACTAGGATTAAAGAAAAAGGTGCTTGCCGTGAAAGGTACGCGCACAATCAGCAAGCTGGATATGAAGCTAAATAATGCTTTGCCACATATGGAAGTTGATTCAGAAACCTATGAAGTAAGGGCTGACGGCGAATTATTAACCTGCGAACCTGCATCGGTTCTGCCAATGGCTCAGAGATATTTCTTGTTTTAATTGCGGTAAACTAATCTGCGGTATCACTACAAAATAAATTTATTATCCATGCCAGAATTGATCGACAATGCAGCATTCCAACAGCGTCCAACATGGGACGAATATTTCATGTTGCTTACTAAGCTTGCCGCCATGCGATCAACTTGTTTGGCTTTTCCAGTGGGGGCAGTGATTGTTAAAAACAAGCAAGTATTAGCAACTGGCTATAATGGCTCACCCTCTGGTTCAGTGCATTGCACCACTCAGGGATATTGCTATCCTGAGATGAGTAACTGCACTGTTAACAAAGATTTCCCGTCAAGGGCGGTTCATGCGGAGGCAAATGCGATCGCGCAAGCAGCCAAACATGGCATTTCTACCGATGGCGCAAGCATTTATGTAACTTTGGAGCCTTGCATTTCTTGTCTAAAGCTAGCGGTATCGGCTGGGATTCGTGAAGTTTACTATGAGACAACTTTTAATAAAGGAAATAATGCGGCTCTATGTCAATCATTTGTCTCTGAAGGATTAGTAACTCTCACGCAGATTCAAGTATCGCCATCAGTGATCGAGAGAGCGAACTTATTTCTTAATTCGCCGACTTCAGAGCTACGTTTGTTTTCGACATAAAAAAGTAAAAACCCAATAAAATTTAAAAAAGTGCCGCAGAGCGGCACTTTTTTAAATT
>JANXUJ010000005.1 GCA_025356295.1 Cyanobacteriota bacterium | reverse complement strand
AATGCGGCTTTGAATATCTTGGCGATTGGTTTAAATAGGGTAGGGCATACCCAAATTTCTACGCCTGTGGAGAGTTCGACCTCTGCCTTGTAGATGTAAGTCTATCTGGTAAGTTGTCTCGCTGAATCAGGAATCTCAGTCGCTTTAGCGCTGAGAGTGTCAATTCCGCTCGATAGGCATCATTTTCAGCATCATCTGCTGCATCTACACCTTTTAATGAATTTGATTGTGGGTTTGTCATACATTTACCTAGCTATATAGATTCAGTTCTCAATTAATTTGCTTCATAAAATGTCCTTGCTTGAGCAAGTAGCTGGTCTTCGGTCATATGCTGTTTATTCACCACGATCGCACCCACAATTTTCTTAGCAATATCTGCGTGATTTTGATTGAGTTCATCTACCAGATAATCCATGGCACTACTAGCTCCTGTTGAGCTACCAAAGATCAAAATCTGTTCAGCATCCTTTAATGAATGAGCGATCGTAGGGAGTAATGCTCTCTGGTAGAGAATCCCGTAGTTCAGTTTTATAGATGCGAGCCTCACGGTGATCAATCACAACTAGCAAATGAGTGCCATCCTCGGTTAGGGCTAACAATTCGGGTACGCTAGAACGTTCCAAGAAATGACGAATCTCCATCACTTCTTTGGTGTTAGACAAATCTTTGTGCTTGGGAGGATGAAGGATTAACACCTCACCATGCCGCGTAAATTTGAGATTACCGGATTGAGGTCAGGATGATGTTTACGAGCAATCTTTCGATAAGCACGCTTGATCTCTTCAGGAGTTGCAGTTTTGCTCACTCCCAAGACAGCATAATAATCTTTGAAATCGTTTGCACTCATCAAAGTTTGGCTCTAATCTAAATTTAGCTTTAGTGACTTTCCTGTACTATTCATATTCTGAACAGATATCATTTGATTTATTGTGTGAATCGATTGATTATGATATAAATCGTGATCACAGCGATCAATAACTACACTTTTTAGGTGTAATTTAACTATTAGCAGTTTCAAAAATCTTTAATAATGGCTTACTGGCTACTTAAAAGTGAACCCGATGTTTATTCTTACGCCGATCTAGAGCGCGATCACGAAACTATTTGGGATGGCGTGAATAATAATCTGGCGCTCAAACATATTCGTACTGCTCAAACTCATGACCTAGCCCTGATCTATCACACAGGTGATGAACGCCGCGCTGTAGGGATTGCCGAGATTATTAGTCAGCCCTATATCGATCCGAAGTTAAATGATCCTAAGCGAGCCGTATTTGATGTCAAAGCTGTGCGATCGCTATTTCGACCTGTCACCCTCGCTCAAATCAAACAAGATACCGATTTTGAAGGTTGTGACCTCATCCGCATCAGCCGCCTCTCAGTCGTCCCCATATCAGAATCGCATTGGCAAAAAATCTTAAGCCTCTCTGAGCCTGAATAGCATTTGCCTTAATCAGCAAAAGGCAATCGCCTTAATTAGCAAAGAGCGATCGCTCTATTTACTCTGTTTTTAACTTTATTCATTTTTGGTTATAGCGCTTTGCAATATAGGATATTGACTAGAAGTTGATCAAATTTTAAAAAATCTAAAAATATAATCTAAAAATATATGAACTATTTAGTCAGTGTTTGGGGCGATCGCATCAAAGCCGAAGAAGTATATACGCAACTAGAAGCCGCAAATTTCCCAATGGAAAACATCTCAATTTTGGGTAAAGGCTATAAAACTGCTGAAGAATTTGGCTTTATCGATCCGATTGAAATAGGACGCAAACAGGCTTTTTTGATGTCATATTGGCTCGTCCCCTTTGGATTTTTGTCTGGTATTGGCTTCAGCTTAGTTACTGAGTTGCACACATTCTCTTGGGCGGGTGCGATCGGCAACCATCTGATTGGTGGATTATTGGGAGGATTTGGCGGCGCAATGGGTAGTTTGTTTGTGGGCGGGGGTGTCGGTGTGGCGACAAGTAGCGACTCAGTTCCTATTCGTAATCGTCTTGATGAAGGCAAATATCTAATCGTTGTCCAAGGTGCAGATAGTCTCGTTGTGCGCGCCAATCAAATCATGCGCCCTTTACGCCCTGAGAATATTCAAGGTCACATTGCTCCTTAACACAGTATCCATAGAGTATGAGTCATGTATTAATTGGAATCTCTGGCGGAATTGCCGCTTATAAAGTTTGTGAAGTTGTCTCAAGTTTGGCAAAGCGCGGAATCGAAGTGCGAGTAATCCTGACGCGATCGGCAACCGAATTTGTGACTCCGCTCACTTTTGCTACACTTTCGCGATCGCCTGCCTATACCGATGCTGATTTTTGGCAACCGACAAATGGAAAGCCCCTACATATCGAGTTAGCAGAATGGGCAGATATTTTTTTGCTTGCGCCTGTTACCGCAAATACTTTAGCAAAACTAGCCTATGGGCTTGCCGATAACTTACTCACAAATACAGTTCTAGCCTCCAATTGTCCGATTTTATTCGCGCCAGCGATGAATACGACCATGTGGCTACAACCCGCAGTTCAAGAAAATTGGCATAAACTATTAAAAAATTCTCGTTATACAGCGATCGCCCCAACTGATGGCATTCTTGCTTGTGATGCATTGGGAACTGGTCGCATGACTGAACCAGAAGTAATTTTGGAATATCTCGAATCTTTTCTATTTACTAAAGGGAAACAAGATTTAAAAGGGAAGAGGGTTTTAGTTAATGCAGGAGGAACCCGCGAATTTATCGATCCCGTGCGCTTTATTGGCAATCCATCTACAGGTAAACAAGGTATTGCGATTGCCAGAGCTGCCATTCATCGCGGTGCAGAAGTCACTCTCATAACTGCCTCTCCAGTATCTGAGAGAGAGATACTGGGGGTGAGGGTAGTTCGTACTTCTGCGGAAATGCACAAAGCCATACTTGAAGAATTTCCATTTGCGGACATTACAATTGCGGCGGCGGCGATCAGTGATGTGCGTTCTAAATTGCAAAGCGATCGCAAGTTACCAAAATTAGAACTTCCCTTAAATCTAGAACTAGAATATGTTCCCGACATCATCGCCGACCTTGCAACTCTCAAACGTCCTAATCAAATCCTTGTGGGCTTTGCGGCTCAAACTGGAAAAGAATCAGAGATTTTGACCGCAGCACAAGAAAAATTAGAACGCAAGGGTTTAGATGCGATCGTTGCAAATGCGGTTAATAGTTCCCAAACTGGTTTTGGAACAGACACAAATCAAGCTACATTCATTCACAAAAATGGTAATACCTTATCTACCCCGCTCTGCTCAAAATTAGAGATTGCTCATCGCCTATTTGATTTTTTATAAACGGGTGTGCATAATAAAGTGAATTGATTTCTAAAGAGTAAAATGTCAAGCCCACGTGTTGGATACAAAACTCAATCTATTGATACCAGCATTGATGCTGAGTTATATCTATTTGGTTTGTGGCGACAAATGAACTTGAAGCAGAAAGAAAATCTTATTCTTAAAGTCTTTAAAAAAGCCGCTATGTTTACCTTGACTGGCATTAGTAGCCTTTATCCAAATGCTTCTCCTAATGAAATTCGCTACTATTATGTGAGAAAACGTCTAGGAGAAAGGGTAGCTGAGCTATTGAAACCCATAACATACAATAAAGCACTAATGATTGAAGATCCAATTTATCTAGCCAGAAAAATAGATGTCTTGCTAAAATCGCTAGACATCCCCTATTACATTGGTGGTTCTGTTGCTAGCTCTTTTCAAGGAGAAGTCAGATATACAGAAGATTTAGATTTAGTTGTAAATATCCAATCGAGCCAGACTCAGTCAATGCTAGAAGTTTTCTCAAAAGATTTTTATATTAGTGAGATTGCAATCGATGATGCTATGCGTGGTAGAACTTCATCTTTTAATGTAATTGATCTAGAAACGACAGAAAAAGCTGATATCTTCGTGATGCGAAATGATCCATTTGCCCTCTCAAAAATGGCTCGGAGAAAATTATACGTTCCAGTGAATAGATCAGAATCAGATGCTATTTATCTGTGTAGTCCAGAAGATACGGTTTTACAAAAATTAGTCTGGTCTCGAATGACAAAGAATGAGTCGCAACGGCAATGGCGCGATGTGCTAGGTGTATTGAAATTGCAAGGCGATCGCTTAGATTTTAATTATTTACAAAAATGGGCTGTGGAACTAAATCTTCATGATTTACTGCAAACCGCCTTTACAGAATCAGGACTTCAAAGCTTCTTTTAATATAAAACCAAAAAAGGGTGAGGCAGCGCTCCGCACCGCCTCACCCTTTTTTG